>JAEXBT010000168.1 GCA_023393895.1 Pseudomonadota bacterium | reverse complement strand
ACCTTGGGCAGCCATCTGGACCAGCTGTTCCAGCAGGCCTTCGGCACCGCCAAGCACGCCCGCACCCACACCCGCATCGGCCAGCACCCGGTGTCGGTGGCCTCCACCGCGGTGCGGCTGGCGCAGGACACCTTCGCCCGGCTGGACGATTCCACCGCCCTGCTGATCGGTGCCGGCGAAACCATCGAACTCACCGCCAAGCACCTTTCCGAAGGCGGCGTGAAGCGCCTGCTGATCGCCAACCGCACGCTGGCCCACGCGCAGGACATCGCCAGCCGGCATGGGGGTTTCGCGTTGCCGATGAGCGAGCTGGAACGCCACCTGGCCGAAGCCGACATCGTTTTCTCGGCCACCGCGGCGCGCGCACCGATCCTCCAGCAGGCACAGATCGCCGGCGCGCTCCGGCAACGCCGCCATCGGCCGATGATGCTGCTGGATCTCGCCGTGCCACGCGACATCGAGCCTGCGGTCGCCAGCCTGCGCGATGTCTTCCTCTACACCGTCGACGATCTCGAACGCGCGGTCGAGGACAACCGCCGCAGCCGCCGCGAGGCCGCGGAGGAGGCCGAGGCGATCGCCACCCTGCACGCAGAGCGCTTCATGGAGCGGCTGACCCTGGTCCGCAACGACGCCCCACTGCGACAGCTGCGCGCGCATGGCGAGATCGCCCGCGCCGAGGCGATGCGCAAGGCCCAGCGCCTGCTGGCCGGCGGCGGTGACCCGCAGGCCGCGCTCGACCTGCTGGCCCACACCTTGACCAACCGCCTGCTGCACGCGCCGACCGTCGTCCTGCGCGAGGCCGCCGCCAGCGGTGATGCCGAGCTGGCCCGCGCCGCCGAGCGGCTGTTCCCGGCGACGCCGGCCGCGATCCCCGACGAAGACGATGCAACCGACGCTCCGCCGCAAGCTTGAAGCGCTGGCCGAGCGCCGCGACGAACTGGAACGCCTGCTCGCCGAACCCTCGGTGATCGGCGACCAGCCGTTGTTCCGCCGGCACTCCCGCGAGTTCGCCCGGCTGGAGCCGGTGGCACAGGCACTCGCCGCCGAACGCCAGGCGCGCGCCGACCTCGCCGCCGCGATCGAACTGCGCGCGGATCCGGAGTTCGCGGAGATGGCCGGAGAGGAAATCGCCACCGCCGAAGCCCGCATCGCCGCGCTCGAGACCGAACTGATGGCGCATCTGGTGCCGCGCGATGCCCGCGACGACGCCGGCCTGTACCTGGAGGTGCGCGCCGGCACCGGTGGCGACGAGGCGGCGATCTTCGCCGGCGACCTGTTCCGCATGTACTCGCGCTACGCAGAGCGTATGGGCTGGAAGGTGGAGGTCGAATCCGCCAACCCCGGCGAGCATGGGGGCTTCCGCGAGATCGTCGCCCGCGTCGATGGCGACGGCGCGTATTCCAGACTGAAGTTCGAATCCGGCACCCATCGCGTGCAGCGCGTGCCGGAGACCGAATCGCAGGGCCGCATCCACACCTCGGCGGCGACGGTGGCGATCATCGCCGAGGAAGCCGGTGACCTCGACATCGAGATCAACCCCGCCGACCTCAAGGTGGACACCTTCCGTTCCAGCGGGGCCGGCGGCCAGCACGTCAACAAGACCGAATCCGCCATCCGCATCACCCACGTGCCCAGTGGCGTGGTGGTGGAAAGCCAGACCGAGCGCAGCCAGCACGCCAACCGCGACAAGGCGATGAAGCGCCTGCGCGCGATGCTGATCGAGGCCGAGGTCGAGCGCCGCGAGGCCGCGCAGGCCGCCGACCGCAAGCTGCAGGTGGGCAGCGGCGACCGCAGCCAGCGCATCCGCACCTACAACTTCCCGCAGGGCCGGATCACCGACCACCGGGTCGAGGGCCTCACGCTGTACGACCTGCCGAACGTGATGGACGGCGGGCTGGACGCGCTGATCGACCGGCTGGCGCGCGAGGCCCAGGCCGACGCGCTGGCGAGGCTGACCGAGGCCCCGTGAACGCCCGCGCATAACGAATCCGCAACACCGGCTGTGCTCAGCTAGGCCGATCACACGCCTCGGGGGGCGAGGATGAAGACCCAGGTCCGCCATGCCACGCTTGATGATGTCGATGCGCTGGTGCCGCTGTTCGATGCCTACCGCCAGTTCTACGAGCAGCCCTCCGACAGGACGCGGGCGCGCAACTGGCTGCGCGCGCGGATCGGCAACAACGAGTCGGTGGTGATGCTGGCCGAGCGCAACGGCGCGGTGATCGGTTTCACCCAGCTCTATCCGATGTATTCCTCGGTGCAGACCGCGAGGATCTGGGTGCTCAACGACATCTACGTGCTGCCCGAGCAGCGGCGTTCCGGGGCCGCACGCGCCCTGCTCAAGGCCGCGGAGAATTTCGGCAAGGACGATGGTGCCGCCTTCGTCATCCTCGAGACGACCCGCGACAACGAGACCGCGCGCGCGCTCTACCGCGACGCCGGCTGGCGCGAGGACCCGACCCAGTGGTATTCCAAGTCGCTGTGAATCCGATGCCGGGAGCCGCCCTTTGAAGCGCAAGGAATACGAAGCCCTGCTCGAACCGATGCAGGTCGAACTCACGCAGATGGCACGCTGGGCGCAGGCCACCGGCCAGCGCATCCTGGTACTGGTGGAAGGCCGCGATACCGCCGGCAAGGGCGGCGTGATCAAGGCGATCAGCGAACACATCAACCCGCGTCAGTGCCGGGTGGTGGCGCTGCCCAAGCCGACCGAACGCGAAGCGAGCCAGTGGTACTTCCAGCGCTACGTCCCGCATTTCCCGGCCGCCGGCGAGATCGTGCTGTTCGACCGCAGCTGGTACAACCGTGCCGGCGTCGAGAAGGTGATGGGCTTCGCCACCCCGGCGCAGGTCAAGGCGTTCCTGCGCGAGGCGCCGGTGTTCGAGAAGCAGCTGGTCGATGACGGCATCCTGCTGTTCAAGTACTGGCTGGCCTGCGACCAGGCCGAACAGGAGCAACGCTTCGCCGAGCGCCGCGAGGATCCCCTCAAGGGCTGGAAACTCTCGCCGATCGACCTCGAGGCCCGCGAACGCTACGCCGAGTACACCGCCGCCCGCGAGGCGATGCTGAAGGCCACGCATACCCGGCACGCCCCATGGACACTGGTTGATTTCAATGACCAGAAGCTTGGCCGCCTCACCCTGATCCGTGACCTGCTGGACCGCCTGCCGGACACGCGGATCAAGGAAGCGCCGATCGATTACCCGCCGCTGCCGGGCAAGCCGAAGAAGGAACGCTACACGGTGGTGAAACCGCTGCCGCCGTTCCCGGCCTGAGGCTCAACCGGTCCGGAATCCGGGCGCGATGACGGATTCGTCGATCGCCTCGCGCTCCACCGCCTCGACCTCCGCCAGCGGCGGTCCAGCCTGAAGCCAGACGGCCAGCGCGTCGAGCGCTGCCGCCTCGCCCATCGCCACCACTTCCACGCTGCCGTCGGCGAGGTTCAGGGCATGGCCGGCGTGGATGCCGATCCGCTCCGCCTCGGCCTGGGTGCTGGCGCGGAACCACACGCCCTGCACCTTGCCGCGCACGCGGAAGCGCGCCGCCGCCATCAGGCTTCGCCGGGCCTGGGACCGCCCGCTTCGGCGATCGCGTCCTCGATCATTCGCGCGGTGATGGGTCCGAGGAACTGTCTGGCGAGCGTGCCGTCGGGCGCGATGAGGTAGGTCACCGGCAAGCCACGCGGCACCTCGAAGGCGTGTGGTGGATCGGCGGTGTCGACGATCGCGATCGGATACACCACCGGATGCTTCTCGAGAAACGCGCGCAGTTCCTCGCGGGTGGTTTCCTCGTACGCCAGCCCGATCACGTCCACGTGTTCGCGCATCGCATCGAGCGCGGACAGCTCCGGCATTTCCTCAAGGCACGGGCCGCACCAGGTGGCCCAGTAGTTCACCACCACCCAGCGCTCACGGTGTTCGTTCAGATCGAATATCCGGCCATCCAGCGTGGTCACCGCCAGCTTCACCTGCTCACCCAGCGCGGCGGGCTTCGGGCGCGCGTCTTCCGCACTGGTCGCTCCCGGCTGCGTTGCAGGCGCCTGCGCGGGTTCCGCCTCGGGGCGACAGGCGGCCAGGGCGAGCAGCAGGCCACAGGCGGCGAACAGACGGATGCGGGTCATGCGGGCTCCTTCGGCAATTCATCATAGATGCTGGCGACCTTGCGCTTGAGCAGGTCGCGCAGCGGGATGCGCAGGTCGTCGATCACCGCCGAGACGCTCACGCCGAGCGCATCGTCGCGGCAGGGCAGATGGGCCTCGTTGATCGGGATGCGCAGGTGACTGGCCTCGTAGAGTTCGCCAAGCGTGATCTGGTCGAGGTCGCGGGTCAGCAGCCACTCGCCGGATTCCGCGCGCGCAACCACATCGATGTCGTCCAGCTGCCCCAGGAACTGCTGGACCAGTGCGTCGGTGAGCATCGGCTCCTGGCGCTGGATCTCGTCCACGTGCAGGCCGCGTCCCGCCTGCCGCGCGGCGAGCAGCCGGCCGAGCATCCGCAGCAGGCCGTACATCTCGTAGCCGAGCGGCAGCCGCATCGAGATCGGCTGGTAACGGAACGCTGACAGGCTCGCCGCGAACGAGGCCCCGAGCAGGACGGAGATCCAGCCCATGTAGATCCACAGCAGGAAGATCGGGGCGAGCGAAAGCGCACCGTAAAGCGTGCGATAGGTTTCGGCATGGCCGAAGTAGTAGCCGAGCGCCCACTTCACCAGATCGAAGGCGATCGCGGCCAGGATCGCGCCCGCGAAGGCGTGCCGCCACTTGATCGTCCGGTGCGGCACCACGCGGTAGATGAGAGTGAACGCCAGCAGCTCGATCAGGATCGGGGTGCCGCGCAGCATCAGGTTGGCCACCCATTCGCCGGCGCTGGTCTCGAAGAACGCCATCTTGAACAACCGCGTGGAGATGGCCAGGCTGGTCGCGGCCAGCAGCGCGCCCAGCGTCAGCACCGTCCAGTAGGCGAGGAAGCGGCCGAACTTCGGGCGTGCGGTCGGCACCCGCCAGATCCGGTTGAAGATCGCCTCCACGCTGGTCAGGGTGACCAGCAGCGAGACGATCAGCGCCACCACGCCGGCAGTGGTCATCTGCAACCGGGTTTCCTCCGTGGGCAGCAGCTGGAGCAGCTGGACCTTGACCGCTTCGGCCGCGCTGGGCACGAAGTTGCTGAAGACATAGTCGAGCAGCGCCTCCGACCAGCGGTCGAAGCCGGGAAACGCCTGCAACACGCCCAGCACCACGAACAGCAGCGGCATCACCGCGAAGGTGGTAGTGAAGGCCAATGCGCCGGCCGCCTCGAACAGCCGGTCGTCCACGAAGCGCCTGCCGACGAAGCGGGCGAAGGTGAGCATCCGCGCGCGATCGCGCACGCGCTCCATTACATGTCCGTGCAGGCGCCGGTGGACGGGCATCGGGGTCATCGGCACAGACTAGCAGCCGCGCCCAGCGCATACACTGTCGCCTGCTTCGGACAAGAGGGATGCCATGGCGGACGTGCTGGTGCTCTACTACAGCCGGAACGGTTCGGTGGCCGCGCTGGCGCGGCAGATCGCCCGCGGCATCGGTGAAGTCGAAGGCATGGCCGCGCGCCTGCGCACCGTGCCGCCCGTCGCGCCCGTCACCGAAACCGCGGCGCCACCGGTCCCCGACAGCGGCGCACCCTACGTCAGCCCGGCAGACCTGCGCGAATGCGCCGGCCTCGCGCTCGGCAGCCCCACCCGCTTCGGCAACATGGCCGCGCCGGTGAAGCATTTCCTCGACGGCCTCGGCGCCGAGTGGGCCAATGGCACGCTGATCGGCAAGCCGGCCGGGGTGTTCACCTCCACGGCCACCATGCACGGCGGGCAGGAATCCACGCTGCTGTCGATGATGGTGCCGCTGCTGCACCACGGCTGCCTGATCTGCGGCATTCCCTTCAGCGAAACCCGGCTGTCGAGCACGCGTAGCGGCGGCACGCCCTATGGCCCCAGCCATGTGGCCGGTGCCGAAGCCGACCCCACGCTCAGTGACGAAGAGGCCGAACTGGCACGCGCCTTCGGGCGTCGGCTGGCCACGCTGGCGAAACGCCTGGATACGCCGTGAGCCGCGGACACCGCCTCATCCTGGCTGCATTGCTGCTGCTCACGGCCCTGTTCGGCTGGGGTTTCCGCCACAACATCGGCTTGATGCTGTTCGCCGCGATGCCGCCGCTGCTGCTGGCGATCGCGCTGCTCCTGCGCATCCGCAGCGCCGCGTTCTGGGCCGGGGTGCTCGCGCTCGGCTGGTTCTCCTTCGGGGTGATGGAGGCCTGGGCGCAAGCCGGTGTCGCGCGCGGCTACGCGCTGGCGATCCTCGTGCTGGCGCTGGTGGTGATCATCGGGTCCAGCTGGGGCGGCCTGCGGGCGCGCTTCGGGGCGCGGGGCGACAACGCGTAGAATCGTCGCCTTCATCCCATTGGGACCACGCGATGGAAGACCTGCTCATCGTCACCACCGGCGGCACCATCGACAAGGTGTATTTCGATGCCAAGTCCGACTATCAGGTGGGCGAGCCGCAGATCGGCAAGATCCTCGCCGACATCGGCGTGGCGTTCCGCTTCCACGTCATTCCCCTGCTGCGCAAGGACTCGTTGTTCATCGATGATCGCGACCGCGAGCTGATGCGCGCCACCATCGCCGCGCAGGATGAGCGCTGCGTGCTGGTCACCCACGGCACCGACAGCATGGTGGAAACCGCGCGGGTGCTGGCAGAGGTGCCGGGCAAGACCATCGTGCTGACCGGCGCACTCAACCCGGCGAAGTTCGAAGGCTCCGACGCCGAGTTCAACATCGGCTGCGCGGTCGGCGCGGTGCAGTCCCTACCGCCTGGCGCCTACATCGCGATGAACGGTCGCATCTGGGCGCCGGACAGGGTCCGCAAGAACGTCGACGCCAATCGCTTCGAATCGCTCTGAGCGGTCGACCCGCTCAACCGCCTGCCGCGCCCTCCGGCACCGGTTCGGCCAGCGGCCGCCAGATGCCGCCGTAGTCCTCGTCGTCGGTGGCAACCAGCAGCCGCGTGCGCGGCATGCCCGCTGGGGGCACCGCCACCGCTTCCACCTTCAGGCCATCCAGGATCCATGCGTTGCGCGGCGCCGGGTCCAGCCGCAGCGGGGCTTCGGGATTGCCCGCGTCCAGCCAGCCCATCCGCCACACTGTGCTGCGGAACGGCCCATGGTTACCGGGGTCCAGCGCGCCCACGGCCCAGAGCGTGCCATCGGGGTCCAGCGCGAGGTCACCGATGTCTCGGACATCGAAGCCCTTCGGCCAACTTCCCGGGACGCGCACCGGCAACGCCGTGGCTTCCCACGCGATGCCCGGCCCGCCGTCCCGGTAGCGCCCCAGCCGTATGCTGCCGCGCGCGCGCGGCGCATTGCCGCCGCGTTCGCCCAGGACCAGCAGCCAGTGGCCCGCGCTGATGGCCCGGCAGGCCAGGCCCTCGTAGTTGGCGGGGGGCTCCCCGGGTGCGTCGGCGGGCAGGCGCAGCACGTGCAGGACGCGCGCGCGCGCGCCGTCCACCCGCACATGGAAGATGCGCCCATAGCGGCCCTGGAAGTACCCGCTCTCGGCCAGCAGGAATTCGTCGCGGCGCCCGTCCAGCGCGCAGACCGCTTCGAGGTCGTTGGAGGGGCCATCGGCATCGCGCCAGTCCTCCACCCGCACCGGGTCAGGCAGCGTCCGCAGGCGCTGTAAGGCCGGATCGAACTGCGACAACCGCGCGCCCGGCTCGTGCGACTTGTGGTCGTGAACGACCAGATACCGGCCATCGGCGAGCGGTGCCAGGCCGCCCCAGCCCGCGGCGAGCGGTGACACGCCTTCGGAACGGGCGTCGGTGGGTGGCGCGCTGGCACAACCGGCCAGCGCCAGCGGCAGGAGCCATGCCGCCATCAACACCAAGGGGCGGCGGCGGGTCATCAGAACATGCCGGTTTCAAGACGCGCGGCTTCGCTCATCATCGTCCGGTTCCACGGTGGGTCGAACACCAGTTCGACGTCGGCCTCGGCAATGGTGGGGATCAGTTCCAGCTTGTCGCGGACGTCGGCCACCAGGATGTCTCCCATGCCGCAACCGGGCGCGGTCAGCGTCATCTTGACCTCCACCCGGCGCTCGCCGGATTCGGCATGCGGCAGCAGCCTGGCTTCGTAGACCAGGCCAAGGTCGACCACGTTGATCGGGATTTCGGGATCGAAGCAGGTGCGCAACTGCTGCCAGACGAGGCGTTCGATGTCGTCATCGGTGGCGCCCTCAGGCAGTTCGATCGGCGCGGGCGGCTCCTTGCCGATGGCGTCCGCATCCTTCCCCGCCACCCGCATCAGGTTGCCCTCGACGAACACGGTGAAGCTGCCACCGAGAGCCTGGGTGATGTAACCGATGCTGCCAGCCGGCATGGTCACTTCCTCGCCGGAAGGCACCAGGACGACGGGGCAATCGCGCTCGAAGCGCACGGGTTCGCTGCTGCGGGAGTACATGGATTCGACGAAAAACGAATCCGCCATTGTACGCCGCGCAGCCGCTATCCTGTGCGGCCGGATACGCGAAGCCCGCATGGCCGCACGCACTGCCCCACCCCCGCGCCACGGACCGTTCCGCCTGCTGCTGCCGCTGCTTGGCGCATGCGGGATCGCGGCGCTTTGGGTGCTGCTGGTGCTAGCGCTGGACCGCCCCATGGCCGCGTTCGCCTTCGTCGCCGCGCTCGATCTTGTGCTGATGGTGCGGCTGGCGCGGATGCCACGCGGCAACGCACGTGGGTGGATCGCCGCCGCCGGTACCGCGCTGGCAATCGCGCTGGCGATCTGGTGGAGCGCCGCGGCGCGGGTCGGCATGCTGCTGGGCCTGCTGCCGTGGGAAGGCATCCCGCTGATGGGCGGCGGTTTCGCCTGGACGCTGGCGCAGCTCATGCACGCACCGCTGGACTGGACGATCTACGCGCTGGCGGTGCTGCTGGCCGGCTGGTTCGGACGTTGATGCGGCCGCGGCGGCTCAGTGGCCGCCGTCGAGTGCCTTCAGTTCGCTGACCAGTGCGTTCGCCATCTCGCTGCCGTCGCCGTAGAGCATCCGCGTGTTGTCGGCGTAGAACAGCGCGTTCTCGATGCCGGCGAACCCGGTGCCCTTGCCGCGCTTGATGACGATGGTGTTCTTCGAATCGACCACGTCGAGGATCGGCATGCCGTAGATCGGCGAGGCCGGATCGGTCTTCGCCACCGGGTTGACCACGTCGTTGGCGCCGATCACCAGCGAGACGTCGGTGTTGGCGAACTCGGGGTTGATGTCGTCCATGTCGGCGATCAGGTCGTAGGGCACGCCGGCCTCGGCCAGCAGCACGTTCATGTGCCCAGGCATGCGGCCCGCGACCGGGTGGATCGCGAACTTCACCTTCACCCCGCGCTCCTGCAGGCGCTGGGCCAGCTCCCAGATCTTGTGCTGCGCCTGCGCCACCGCCATGCCGTAGCCCGGCACGATCACCACGCGCTCGGCATAGGCCATCAACGCGGCCACGTCGCTGGCCTCGATCGGCTTCATGCTGCCGCCGATCTCCTGCATCTGCGCGTTGCCGCCGCCGAAATCGGAGAACAGCACGTTCTTGATGCTGCGATTCATCGCCTTGGCCATCAGCCGGGTCAGCAGCATGCCGGCCGCGCCGACCATGGTGCCGGCGATGATCAGCGCCTCGTTGCCGAGCACATAGCCCTCGAACGCCACCGCGAGGCCGGTGAACGCGTTGTAGAGCGAGATCACCACCGGCATGTCGGCACCGCCGATCGGCAGCGTCATCAGCACGCCGAGCAGGAGCGCGAGCAGGAAGAACGCGATGATCCAGGGCATCGACAGCGTGTAGAGCGCGGTCGCGCCGGCGATCACGGTGAGAATGGCGATGCAGGCGTTGAAATACTGCTGGCCGGAGAAGGCATAGCGCTTGTCGAGGCGGCCGTCGAGCTTGGCCCAGGCGATCACCGAGCCGGTGAGCGACACCGCGCCGATCAGCGCACCCAGCACCGCCAGCGCGAGGGCGAAACGTCCGTGCGCGGCATCGCCGCCGGACGCGCGCACCAGTTCCACCGCGCCGATCGCCGCCGCCGAGCCGCCGCCCATGCCGTTGAACAACGCCACCATCTGCGGCATGTCGGTGATAGCGACCTTCTTCCCCCACATCCAGTTGAGCGCGACGCCCAGCACGATCGCCACCGCCATCAGCGCGATGTTCTGCAGCCCCGGCAGGAAGAAGGTGGCAATCGTGGCCAGCACCATGCCGGCGCCCGCCCACTGGATGCCGCTGCGCGCGGTCTTCGGGCTGGCCATGCGCTGCAGGCCGAGCAGGAACAGCGTGGCGGCGATGAAGTAGCTCAACTTGACCAGCGTGAGGACGGTCATGCGGTTTCCCCCAGCGTCGACGCGTGCCGATCCAGCCGGTGGTGTTCGCGCATCTCGATCGCGGTCTTGAGCAGGCCGACCATCCCCAGCCCGAAGGCCACCAGCCCGAGCGAAAGCTGGTTCACCACCGTCGTTTCGGCGCGGTAGGCACCGGCCAGTCCGACCGCCATCGCGCCGAGCGCATATGCCGCGAGCAGGATCAGCATCCAGCGGCCCTTGCGCGGGTCCTGCCAGACCCGCAGCGATACCTTGTTCTGCGTCTTCGCGGGATCCTGCAGCGATGACAGCCCGATGCCGATGCCGGCGTAGAGCAGCGCGTAGTTCCAGTCGTCCATCACCGCGGACAGTCCCTGCCCACGCCCTGCGCCCATCGTGATGCCGGACCTGAGCACGTAGCCGAGCGCGGCCAGCAGCAACGGATACTGCAGGTAGCTCAGCAGCTGGAAGAAATCGCGTGCCGAACGATGCGGCTGCAGGCGCGCCGCGCTCATGCCTCCGGCGCCTTCTGCGGCTTGCTGGCCTTGAACATCTCCAGCATCCGCTCGGTCACCACGTAGCCGCCGGCGGCGTTGCCCGCGCCCAGCAGCACCGCGATGAAACCGAGCACCTTCTCCAGCGTGGTGTCGGCGTGACCCAGCACCACCATCGCGCCGATCAGCACGATGCCGTGGATGAAGTTGGAACCCGACATCAGCGGCGTGTGCAGGATCACCGGGACACGCGAGATGATCACGTGGCCGGCGATCGCCGCCAGCATGAAGATGTAGAGCGCCACGAACCCGTCAGACATCGCCTCGCCTCCACCGCCTTTTCGGCATCATAACCATGGCTGAACACCGATGCGCGCGGTCAACCGCTACCGCGCGCGGGCGTTTGCATCCCCAGGACCCCGCATGAAACCGAACCCGTGTGTCCCGATGCCGGACTGGAGCCACGCCTGAACCCGACGGTCGCCGCAACGCCCGCCGTCACGCTGGATGCATTCCTGGCCGGCGTCGGGCCGCGCGCGTTCCGCTTCGCCGAACTGGGCCTGCGCCACCGCGAAGACGCGCTGGACGCGGTGCAGGAAGCGATGCTGCGGATGATGGGCTATCGCGAACGGCCCGCCGAGGAATGGCCGCCGCTGTTCTGGCGGATCCTGCGCACGCGCATCATCGATGCCCAGCGCAGGCGGACGTTCCGGCTGGGCTGGATGCGCTCGGCGACCACCGAGGACGGCAGCGAGATCGAATGGGCCGATGACGCCCCGGATCCCGCCCGCCACCACGATGGCCGCGAGGCCTGGGGCCGGATGCGCGCGGCCATGCACGCGCTGCCGGCACGCCAGCGCGAGGCATTCACCCTGCGCGTGCTGGAAGAGTTCGACGTGGCCGAGACGGCCGCGATCATGGGCTGCAGCGAGGGTTCGGTGAAGACCCACCTCTCCCGCGCCCGCGCTGCACTGCAGCAACAACTGGAAGACTGGCGATGACGATGCACCCCGACCCTGACCACTTCGACCGCACCCTGCGCGCGCATTACCTGCAGGCCGCCGACCATCTGCCGGGTCCGTTGCGGCTGCAGCTGACGCCGGCCATGGCCGCCCAACGCCGCGGCTTCCGTTCGCCGGCGCGCTGGCAGTGGCCGGCCGCGACCGCCTTCGCAAGCCTGGCGCTGGTATTGGGCCTGTGGTGGTCGCCGCTGCAGCGCGAAGCCGACGACAGCGCCGCGACGGCGGTGGCCGCGGCGTCCGCCGAGACGCCCGTCGACAACGATGACGGCACCGAACTGCTGGTTCGCAATCCCGATTTCTACGCCTGGCTGGGCAGCGAAGAAGCCCGCACCCTGGCTCTGGAGTGATGAAGATGACGCCTCGCCTTGTCCTGCCGCTGCTGCTCGCCCTTGGCGCGCCTACCGCATTCGCCCAGACACAGCCTGCCAGTGACTCCGCGCCGGCCAACTGGGATGCGCTCGCGCCGGCCGACCGCGAAATGCTGGTGCAGCCCCTGCGTGACCGCTGGAACAGCGCTGGCCCCAAGCAACGCGCCCGCATGCTCGAACACGCGCGTCGGTGGCGCGACATGCCGCCGGGCCAGCGCGAACGCGCGCACGTGGGGATGCGCCGCTTCCATCGGCTCGACCCCGAGCAGCAGGCACAACTCAAGGTCCTGTTCGACAAGACCCGGGGGATGGACCCGCGCGAGCGGCGGGAGGCTTTCGCACTGTTCCATGCAATGCGCGGGATGACGCCCTCCGAACGCGATGCCTTACGCGCGAAATGGAACGCGATGTCGGTGAAGGAGCGCAAGTCGTGGATGCGGGCGCATGCGCCGCGTCGCGGCGGCCCGCCGCCTTCACCCTGAGCCGGTCAGCGACGCGGCAACACGGCCACGATGAGCGCCTGCGCGGTCCAGTAGCTCGCCAGCACGAAGGCGCTGGCGGTCGGCCAGGGCGCGTGGAACCGGTCGATCGCGAGCATCGCATCGGAAGCGACGAAGGCCAGCCCACCCAGCGCCGCCAGCCCGGCGCGCCCATCGTCCAGCACGCGCCAGCGCACTGCGGCCTGCGCTGCCATCGCCGCCAGCGCCACCACGTAGAGCAGCACCGGCATGCGCAGGCCTGCCGGCAGGTCCGGCCACAGGTAGGTGACGAAGCCGCCGCCGATCGCGGCGTACACGGCGAACGGCCACACGCGCTCGGCCAGCCTCGCCTCGCGGGTGAAGCCATGCAGGTAGAGCAGGTGCGCGCACAGGAAGGCGGCGAGTCCGGCGACGAAGCCCAACTCGAACATCAGGGCGATATCACCAGTCAGGGACAGCGCGAGACCCGCGAGGATCGCCCGACGCACGCCGCGTGGCCCGCCCCTGCGTGTCGCCAGCACCAGCAACAGCAGGGTGGTCAACGGCTTGGTGATGAGGAACAGCGGGCGAAAGTCGAACAGCGCATCGCTGCTGGCGATCGCCAGCAGCGCGGAAAGCACGAAGGCCGCGCGCAACATCAGCCGCTGGGCGCGTCGCGCGGCGGCCAGGCCGTCCTCGCGACGAGTTCGTCCTCCCAGTCGAATGCCAGCGCGCCTTCGGCCAGCAGCAGGCTGGTGAAGTTGTAGACATTGCGCGCGTACATCTCGCTGGCGTGCAAGGCGCCCATCGAGGCAAGGCCGAGCGGCCCGGCGATGGTGACGCCCGCGAGCTCGATCGTTTCGCCGGGCACGGTGCGCTCGCAGTTGCCGCCGGTCTCGGCGGCCAGGTCAACGATCACGCTGCCGGGCTTCATCGCATCCACCATCGCCGCGCTGATGATCTTCGGTGCAGGTCGGCCCGGCACCGCAGCGGTGCAGACGATGACATCCACGCCCTTCAGGTGCTCGCCCAGCCGGCGCTGCTGCTCGGCGCGCTCCTCCTCGCTCAGGGCGCGCGCATAGCCGCCTTCGCCGGCCGCGCTGACACCGAGGTCGAGGAAGCGGCCACCCAGCGATTCGATCTGCTCGCGGGTCTCGGGGCGCACGTCGAACCCCTCCACCTGCGCGCCGAGCCGCCTGGCGGTGGCGATCGCCTGCAGCCCCGCGACGCCGGCGCCGACGATCAAGACCTTGGAGGGCCGGATGGTGCCGGCCGCGGTGGTGAGCATCGGGAAGAAGCGAGGCGCCAGTTGCGCGGCGATCAGTGTCGCCTTGTAGCCGGCCATGCCGGCCTGCGAACTCAGCACGTCCATCGCCTGCGCGCGGGTGGTGCGCGGCAGCCGCTCAAGCGGGAAAGCGATGATGCCGCGTTCACGCAGCGCCTCGGCGCGCGCCGGATCGGCCTCGGGCTGGATGCCGCCGACCAGTACCGCGCCCGGTCTGAGCAGGGCGATGCGTGCCACGGACGGCGGTTGCACGCAGAGGCCGATGTCGGCCACACCGAGCGCCGCGGAAGCGTCATCGACCAGATGCGCGCCCGCCTGCACGTAGGCCTCGTCCGGGAAATGCGCGCCACGTCCGATCCCGCGCTCGATACGGACTTCGGCACCGGCCTTGACGAACTTGCCGCAGGTTTCCGGCGTCAGCGCCACGCGGCGCTCGCCTTCGGGTTCCACCGCCACGCCGATCTTCACCGCCATCGCCCGCCCCGGTCATCGCCTGAAACGCCATGCTAAGCGGATTGCGCCGGAATCCGCGCCGGTGCGCGCACCGGCGGCAGGCGCCACGATGCGTTGAGAGCCGAATCCGTAGAATCCATGCAGCATCCGCCGTTCCGTTCATCCGGTGATCCAATGACTTTCGAATGCCTCGACCGACGCCGCTCGGTGCCCTCCCGCCTGCTCTCCGGGCCCGGACCGACCCCAGCGGTGCTGGAAGCCATGCTGCAGGCAGCCTGCCGCGTGCCCGACCACGGCAAGCGGGTGCCGTTCCGCTTCCTGCGCATCCAGGGTGATGCGCGGCAGGCGCTTGGTGAACTGCTGGCGACCCGCAAGCGGGAGCTCGATCCGGACGCGGGCGACGCGGTCGTGCAGAAGGAGCGCGAACGCTTTTCCTTTGCGCCGGTGATCGTGGCGGTGATTGCACAGCAGGGCCCCGACGAGAAGATCCCGGCCAGTGAACGCTTTTCCACCGCCAGCTGCGTCTGTTTCGCCGTGCTGCAGGCGGCGCAGGCCGCGGGATTCGGCGCGCAATGGCTGACCGGCTGGGCCGCCTACGATGAAGTGGTGCGCGAACGACTGGGTGTCACGGGCGACGAGGCGATTGCCGGATTCATCCACATCGGCAACCCGAAGGCCGATGCGCCCGAGCGCGAACGCCCGGATGCCGCCGTGCTGCTGCGCGACTGGGTGCCATGAGCGGACCGCGGCCGACCCTCCATCTGGTCGATGCCTCCCTGTACGTGTTCCGCGCCTGGCACTCGATGCCGGACGAATGGCACGATGCCGAGGGCTGGCCGCTCAACGCGGTTCAGGGTTTCACCCGCTTCGTGCTGGAACTGCTGGAGCGGGAGCGCCCGGCGCACCTGGCCATCGCCTTCGACGAAGCCCTCGATTCCTGCTTCCGCAACCGGTTGTACCCGCAGTACAAGGCCAACCGGCCGCCCGCACCGGAAGAGCTGAAGCGGCAGTTCGTCCATTGCAAGACGCTGTGCGAGGCGCTCGGCATCGCCACGCTTGCCCACTGCGAGTACGAGGCCGACGACCTGATCGGCAGCGCGCTGACGGCGGCGCGCACGCACGGGTTCCGCGGGGTGATCGTCTCCGCCGACAAGGACCTGTCGCAGCTACTCGAGGACGACGACGAACAGTTCGATTTCGCCCGCGGCCAACGCTGGACAGCAGCCGGCGTCAAGGCGCGGCACGGCGTGCACGCGCATCAGGTCGCGGACTACCTGGCGTTGTGCGGCGACGCCATCGACAACATCCCGGGCATCAACGGCATCGGGCAGAAGACCGCCGCGGCGCTGATCTCGCATTTCGGGGACCTCGACGCCCTGCTCGACCGCATCGACGAAATCCCCTTCCTGCGCCTGCGCGGGGCCGCCGCCACCGCTCGGCGCCTGCATGAGCAGCGCGAGCATGCGCTGCTCTGGCGCCAGCTCACCCGGATCGCCTGCGATGCGCCGCTCGATCCCCATGTGGCGCCGTTCACGCGGGCGCGTGGCGATGCCGATGCGCTGGCCGATTTTTCCGAACGCACACGGCTTGGGCCGATGACCCGGCGCCGCCTGCTGGACGCCGCGGCGTTGGGTTGAGCGCGGCCGGACAGCAGCCTGCGCTAGCATCGGCGCATGGGCGACGACATTGAAATCCTCCACCAGGGCGAATGGCTGCGGCTGGTCCGGCGTGGTCATTGGGAATCCTGCGAACGCACGCACGGCGGCGACGGCATGGCGGTGATCGTGATCGCGGTGACCCCCGCCGACGAGGTGCTGTTCGTCGAACAGTTCCGCGTGCCACTGCAGGCGCGCACCATCGAGATGCCGGCCGGGCTGGTCGGTGACGACCACGACGACGACTCGCTCGAAGCCGCCGCGCACCGGGAGCTGATCGAGGAGACCGGCTGGGCGCCACGCCGGATCGACGTGCTGCTGACCGGCCCGACCTCCTCGGGAATGAGCAACGAGCGGATCGCCTTCGTCCGCGCCCGCGAACTGGTGAAGGTCGGCGAAGGCGGCGGCGTGGGCGACGAGGGCATCACCGTGCATGCGGTACGCCGCACGGAGGCCCCAGCCTGGCTGATGCGAAAGCACGCCGAAGGCTATGAACTCGACCTCAAGCTCTGGGCCGGGCTGTGGATGATCGAGCACAATCCGGACGGCAGCCCCGTCGTCTGATTGCGCATGGATTGAGTGATCTCAACACGGTCCGCGCCCGACTGTGGCAGGCTGACCCGATCGCACAGAGGACCGAATGGCTACACGCAAGCGCACCACCCCGCCGGCCCGCAAGGCTGCCCCGGGCACGACCACCGCGCAGAAGGCGCCGGGCACCCCGCCTCGCAAGCGCATCACCCGCACGCGCAG
>JAEXBT010000075.1 GCA_023393895.1 Pseudomonadota bacterium | reverse complement strand
GGGCCTGCAGGCCGACGCCGTCGAGCCGCTCTGAAATCATCCCCCGATGGTTTGCCTGAAAGCCCCGCACGAAGCGGGGCTTTCTTCATAGCCGATGCCGAAGACGGCCCGCGTTGGCGGGCCGTCGGTCGTCTCTGCAGGGTGACGGATCAGCGCGGCCAGGCGCGCCCGTTGTAGACGCGAACGTAGGAGCCCTGGCGGATGCCGCCGAGGTCGGTCTGGGTGACCACCGTTTCGCGCCCATCGTTCATGCGCACGTAGACGTTGTAGCTGCCGCCGGCGCCGGTGCGGTTCTGGATGGCCTGGCCTGCCACCGCGCCCGCAGCCGCGCCGACCGCGGTGGCGGTGTTCTGGCGGCCGGTGCTGTCGGTCTGGTCCTTGGCGATCTCGCGGGCGGCGACGGCACCGACGATGCCACCAACCACCGCGCCCGTCGCGCGGGGCACGGAAGAGCTGCCCTGGATCATTTCAATGCGGGTCACCGTGCCGCAGTCGTAGCAGTTGGCGCTCGCCGGCGGCGGTGCACCATAGCCGGACCCGTAGCCTGGGGAGGTGGCGCAAGCGGAAAGCGCGAGCGTGGATGCGGCGAGCGTGGTCAGTGCGAGGGAACGGATGTTCATGCGGATCTCCTGTGTCATCGGAGGCAGATGCCGACGCCCACGCTAGGGCGGCCCACGTGAACCCTTTGCCAACCGCGCCGTCGGATCGCGGTCTTCATCAGCCGGGGTTCACCGGCGCATCGAACAGGTGAAAAGAAAAACGCCCGGACCAGCCGGGCGCTTCGTCGAGAGGGGATTGCGACCGCTTACTTGTTGAAGTCGTCGTGGCAGGCCTTGCACTGGCCCCCAATCTCGCCGACGGTCTGCTTCAGGCTTTCGCAGCTGAGTGGCGGGTTGGACTGGGCGCTGTCGAGGGCGGCGCGGAAGTTCGCGGCATGCTTGGCGAAGCGCTCGTCGCCGGCGACATCCACGAATGCCGGTTCGATGTCATCGCCGATGCGACGCATGGCCTGGATGTGCGGGATGGTGTCGTTGGCCGTGCAGCGGTTGAGTTCGATGTTCTTCTTCAGCTGGCCGTTATGCACGGCAACCACGTTCATGACCGAGGCATGCCACTTGTCCATCGGCGTCTGCCTAGACTCCAGCGTGCGGTACAGCATGACCACGGCCACGGCGCCCAGTACCAGACCGAGCAGGAACATGAAGAAATAGCGGCCGGCGGCCGAGGAGCTGCGCGGGGTGGGTTCGATGGGCGTCGACATGGGCGGGCTCGCGGTAGCGGCGGGATTGGCGGCACCTTACCACGCGGGTGCGAACGGTAGAATCACCCGATGAATACGCAGTGGGTGGCGAGATTCGCGGGCATCGACCGGCTGTACGGACAGGGCGCGCTGGCGCGACTAGCGCAGGCGCATGTGGCCGTGATTGGCATCGGCGGTGTTGGCTCGTGGGCCGTGGAGGCACTGGCGCGCAGCGGCGTGGGTCGGCTGACGTTGATCGATGCCGATGACCTGTGCGTATCCAACACCAACCGCCAACTGCCGGCACTGGAGGGCCAGTTCGGTCGCAACAAGGTCGATGCCATGGCCGAGCGCTGCCGTGCCATCAATCCGGCGATCGAGGTCGAGGCCGTCGCCAGTTTCCTGACGCCGGGCAACATGACCGATCTCCTCGGCAGTGGTTTCGACCTGGTGCTGGACGCCTGCGACAGCTTCCGCACCAAGGTCGAGATGATCGCGTTCTGCCGCCGGCGCAAGCAGCCGATCATCACCGTCGGCGCAGCCGGTGGCCGTACCGATGTCACCCAGATACGCGTGCGTGACCTGTCCCGCACCGAGCATGACGCGATGCTCTCGCTGATCCGCAAGAAGCTGCGCGGCGAGTTCAATTTTCCGAGAAACCATGACCGCTATTTCGGCGTGCCCGCGGTGTACTCGCTGGAGAACGTGCGCTACCCGCAGGCCGACGGCAGTGTCTGCGGCTTGCGACCGAAGCTGGATGCCAACGCGGGACTGAAGCTTGATTGTGGCGCCGGCCTGGGGGCCGCGACCCATGTCACCGGCACGTTCGCGTTCGCCGCGGTCGGCAAGGCGCTTGAGATGTTGCTGAAACAAAGGCCGGCGGGCTGAAGTTCAAGCCACGCGGATGCCGAACAGCCGTTCGGCATTTGCGGTGGTGGCCGCGGCGATGTCGGCCGGCGCCTCGCCACGCAGTTCGGCGATGGCATCGAGCACCACGGTCATCCGCGCCGGTTCGTTGCGCTGGCCGCGCCACTGGCTGTCAGGCTGGTCGGGCGAATCGGTTTCCAGCAACAGGTGTTCGATCGGCATCGCGGCCACCACCCGCCGCAACCGTTGCGCACGTTCGTAGGTGACCGGGCCGCCGATCCCAAGCAGGAAGCCGAGTTTGTAGAGCTGCGCGGCCTGTTCCGCACTGCCCGCGAAACTGTGGACCACGCCGCGCAGCGGCATGAACCGGCGCAGGGTGGCGATCACCGCGTCGAACGCGCGGCGGGCGTGGACCACGACCGGCAGGTCGAAGTCGCGCGCCAGCCGCAGCTGCGCCTCGAAATACTGTTGCTGGTCCTCGCGATCGAGATCCTCGAGATAGAAATCGAGGCCGATTTCCCCGACCGCGACGCAGGACTCGCTCTCAAGCCAGACCTTCAGCCACTCGAGATGTTCCGGCTGGTGCCACGGCAGATAGATGGGATGCAGGCCGTAGGCCGCGTAGAGGCCAGGCGAGGCCGCACAGACCTCGCGCAGACGGGGCCAGCCTGCGGCATCGATGGCCGGGACGATCTGCGCGCGGATGCCTGCCTCATGCGCGCGCGCAAGCACGTCGGTGCGATCCGGGTCGAACGCATCGACATCGAAATGACTGTGGGTGTCGACCAGCCGCATCACGCGGCGGGATCACTGCCGATGTGCGGAACCGTCGATGACGTCATCGCCTTCGGCCACCTTGTTCCGGTCCTTCCAGCTGGCGAGCAGCATGGTGCCGAGGCCGAGCAGGATCTCGTCGATGAACGGCAACGGATCGGGCAGGAAGATGTTGATGAGGAAGAGCGCCGCGACCAGCTTGAACAGCGCCGGGTGCCTGAGCTTGCGGGCCCAGTTGAGGAAGGGGACGAGGAAAAGCTTGTTCATTGCCTGATTCCGGGGGACACGACGCCGCCGATGTCCGAACGCTAGCACGGCCGGCACCGCCACATGGTGAGGTCCGCGCGACGCTGCAGGTGGTGTTCACCGATGCGTCAGTTCAGCTGGATGTCATCTGCGCGACGGATTGGCGTGGCCCGGTTCAGGCGGGACGGGCTTGAATGCAGGCGTGTCGAACGCAGGCGGCTTACCGCCGAAGGAGAAGAAGATGTATCTCGACAACAAACTGCTCGCTGTTGCCTTGGGTTCTCTGCTGGTCGGTGGCGGAGCCGTGGCGGCGTACCATTCGGCGC
>JAEXBT010000217.1 GCA_023393895.1 Pseudomonadota bacterium | reverse complement strand
GTACTGAGGCCAGCGCGGGGGAAATCGACGGAATGCAGTCCGGGCTCCCCGCCGGATCGTGCCGATCAGGCGGCGAACAGCGCCTTCATCTTCTTCAGCGCGTTGGCTTCGACCTGGCGGATGCGCTCGGCGCTCACGCCGTATTCGTCGGCCAGCTCCTGCAGCGTGACCTTGTTCTCGTCGTCCAGCCAGCGGCGGCGGATGATGTCGCGGCTGCGCGCATCCAGGCCGGCGAGGCCTTCGCGGAGCATCGCCAGCTGGTGGTCCTCGCTGTCGGCACGCTCGTAGGCCTGCGACGGGTCTTCCTCGCTGGTGGCCAGCCTGGTGACCGGCGACGGCGGCGCGTGATCGTCATCGTCGCCTTCCGGGAGGTCGAAGCCGATGTCGCGGCCGGACAGGCGCGCTTCCATCTCCAGCACCTCGGCCTCGGGCACGTTCAGCTCCTGCGCCACGGTGCGGACTTCCGCGGCGTTCATCCAGCCCAGGCGCGTCTTGGACTTGCGCAGGTTGAAGAACAGCTTGCGCTGCGCCTTGGTGGTGGCCACCTTCACGATGCGCCAGTTCTTGATGATGAACTCGTGCATCTCGGCGCGGATCCAGTGCACCGCGAAGCTGACCAGCCGCACGCCCATTTCCGGGTCGAAGCGCTTGACCGCCTTCATCAGGCCGACATTGCCTTCCTGGATCAGGTCGCCGAGCTGCAGGCCGTAACCGTTGTAGCCGCGCGCCACGTGCACGACGAAGCGCAGGTGCGACAGGATCAGGTTCTGCGCGGCGGCGATGTCGTTGTCGTCGCGCAGGCGCCGGGCCAGGTCCTGCTCTTCGTCCACGGTCAGCACCGGGATCTGGTGCACGGCGCCGATATAGGCATCGAGCGACCCGATGGCGCTGGGGATGGGCAGGTTGTTGGCGACGAGCGCGGTGGACATCGTGTTTTCCCTCATGGGTTCAATATTAGCAGTCGGCATCATTGACTGCTAACCGGCGCGGAAGTTCCACATCGTTCCGTTCATGGAACGCCCGCGCAGGGCAGCATCGAACCACACCGCATGTTCAAACCGTGTGGGGACGCCCGGCCCCGAACCCAAGGGCGGGCGGAAGGACCGGGGCAGCGCGCCCCGGCCCCCCGTCGTCACGGCCGCCGCACCCCTGCCTGCCCGCCCGTCAGGCCACCGGCCTGCTCCGTCTGGCGGGCCATCCCGCCCGCATCAACCTTCAGGCCAGAGGCAGGTCGCGGGCGGCGGGCAACGTCCAGTCCACCGGGGCGATGCCGCGCCGCGCGAGGAAATCGTTGGCCCTGGAGAAATGCCCGCAGCCGATGAAGCCGCGATAGGCGGAGAGCGGCGAAGGGTGCGGCGCCTTCAGCACGCGGTGGCGGGTGGTGTCGATCCGCTTGCCCTTGGCCTGCGCGTAACTGCCCCAGAGCAGGAAGACCAAGCCCTCGCGTTCGCGACCCAGCACGTCCACCACGTGGTCGGTGAATCCTTCCCAGCCCTGGCCCTGGTGGCTGCCGGCGCGGCCGGCCTCCACCGTGAGCACGCTGTTGAGCAGCAGCACGCCCCGGCGTGCCCACGGCAGCAGGCAACCGTGGTCGGGGCGGACGAAGCCGGTATCGCGCGCCAGCTCCTTGTAGATGTTGTCCAGCGAGGGCGGCACCGGGACGCCCGGCCGCACCGAGAAGCACAGGCCGTGCGCCTGCCCCGGCCCGTGGTACGGATCCTGCCCCAGCACGACCACCTTCACGGCATCGAAGGGCGTGGCGTCGAAGGCGGCGAAGATCTCGGCCGCGGGCGGGTGGATCGTGGCGCCCGCCGCCCTGCGACCGCGCAGGAACGTGGAAAGGGCGTGCATGTCGTCGCGCTCGAACCAATCCCCCACGCGCGCCTTCCACGAGGGCTCGAGCCGGAGCGCGCGCGGGCCGCTCATGCGTGCCCGGCGGCCGCCTGTGGCAGCGCCGCCACCCGCAACTGGAACAGCACCTTGGTCAGCAGCACGCGTTCCTCGATCGGCTTCATCACCAGGTCGTTGGCGCCGGCCTGGATGAGGCCGCGCTGGTTGTCGGCGTTCTCGTCGCCGGTCATCACCAGCACCGGCAACCGCCGGCGGCCCAGCCCGAGCCCGTCGCGGACGTGGGCGAGGACATCCTTGCCGGTCAGCGCGCCGTTGAGATAGAGGTCGGTCAGGATGAGGTCGCAGCCTTCGCCTTCCATGTTCCGGTCCAGCCAGGCGATGGCATCCTCGGCGCTGGCGACGTGCGTGACCCGCAGCGTCTGCGCTTCCAGCATGCGCTTGGTGGCGAGGGCGACCACGCGGCTGTCCTCGACGTAGAGGACGTGGGCACCGGGGATGGGTGCGGGATCCACGTAGCCGCGGATGAAGGTAGCCAGCGCATCCATGCCCAGCGATTTGTCGAACCAGTCGGTGACTTCCTCGCCGAGCGTGCGGGCCTCGAGCCGCGCCTGCGCCTCGCCCGACACCACGATCACCGGCACGTAGGCCTGCCCGGAGGCTTCGCGCACCGTCGCCGCCAGCGCGCAGCCATCGCCATCGGGCAGGGCCAGCGATGTGGTCACCAGGTCCACCGCGCCTTCGTCGAGCCGGCGGCGCGCCTCCACCAGGTTGCCGGCCTCGCGGATGGTGGCGTTCGGCAGCGATTCCGCCAGCATCCCGGTGATCAGGCGGCGCACCAGCCGCGAGCCATCCACCACCAGCACCCGCGGCGCATCGGCCACCACGTGGCAAAGGGCCTGTCGCGGCGT
Organism: Pseudomonadota bacterium; assembly: GCA_023393895.1. The sequence goes on along the minus strand of JAEXBT010000217.1, from coordinate 1,969 downwards.
GTTCATGCGCGCTCCGGCCGCGTCTGGCGCAGGTAATGGCCGGTGACCAGCCCGGCGCCCAGCCATCCGAGCAGCCCCGCGACCAGCACCACCAACGCGGCCTGCAGCGGGTTCAGCCCCTGCAGCGAGAAGCCGCTGCCATAGCTCGCCGCCAGCCGGGCCAGCGGCGGCGCGAGGTAGTGGTGGGCGATGCCGAGCAGCCCCAGCGCCAACGCGCCGGCCGCCAGCCCGTACCACGCGCCGAGGTAGAGGAACGGGCGGCGGATGAAGCCATCGGTGGCGCCGATGAGCTGCAGCACGCCGATTTCCTCGCGCCGCGACTGGATGTCGAGCCGCACCGTGTTGCCGACCACCAGCAGCGCGCCGAGGCCCAGCATCAGCGCCAGCACGGCGGCCAGCCGCTCGCCGAAGGCCAGCCACTGGTCCAGGCGCTCGCGCCAGACCGCGTCGTGCTGGACGGTCCCGGCCTCGGGCAGCGCGGCGAGCCGGTCCGCCAGCGTGGCTTCGGCACCGGCCGGGACCACCACGAACAGGTGCGGCAACGGGTTGTCCTCCAGCTCGCCCAGCACGTCGCCGAGCGCCGGGTTGTCGCGCAGGCTGGCGAGCCCGTCCTCGGGCGTGCGCCATTCGAGGCGCGCCACGTCGGGCCAGCCCCGCAATGTCTCCGCCAGCTCGCGCGCACGTTCGGCGGACACGTCCTGAGACAGGAACACGTTGATCTCGCGTGCTTCCTGCACGTTGCCGGTGAAACGCTCCGCGTTGGCCAGCACCACGCCCAGGCCCAGCGGCAGCGAAAGCGCCAGCGCCATCACGCCCACCGTCAGCAGCGTGGCCCAGGGCTTGCGCACGGCGCGACCCAGGCTTGCCAGCAGCGAGTAGGCGTGGTGGTCCATCCAGGCGGCGAGGCCGGACGGACGGGCCGGGCGACGCGCCTCATTCATCGGCCAGGTCCTCCGGCTGGATGTCGTCCACCAGTCGTCCGTCGTCCAGCACCAGCACGCGCTTCTTCATCCGCTTGACCAGCCCGAGGTCATGGCTGGCCACCAGCACACTGGTGCCACGCTCGGGCAGCGCCGCGAACAGAGCCATGATCTCGCCGGCCAGCGTGGGATCGAGGTTGCCGGTGGGTTCGTCGGCCACCAGCAGCCGCGGCTCGCCGACCAATGCGCGGGCGATGCCGACGCGCTGCTGCTCGCCCGCGGAAAGCTGGGTGGGCAGCGCCTTGCCGCGATCGCCGAGCCCGAGCCGTTCGAGCATCGCGCGCACCCGCTTGGCGATCTCCGGGCGGCGTTCGCCGCGCAGGATCAACGGCAGCGAGACGTTCTCGGCCACGCTGCGGTCCGCGAGCAGCAGGTGGTTCTGGTAGACCACGCCCACCTCGCGGCGATGCAGCGCCACCTTGCGGCCGCGCACCTTCAGCAGGTTCTTCTCGTCGAACAGCACCGCGCCGCGGCTGGGACGCTCCGCCAGCTGGATCAGCTTGAGCAGCGTGCTCTTGCCGGCACCGGAATGCCCGGTGATGAAGAGCATCTCGCCCGGCTCGACCGCGAAGGAGACATCGACGAGCGCTTCCTGCCCACCGGCATAGCGCTTGCCCACGTTGTCGAAGCGGAGGATCGGCATGGGCGAAGTATAGGGGGCCGTCCCTCGGCTGCGTACGACTTCAGTGGCGGTTGGAGGGCCCGCGCGTCACCAGCGAGCGAAGCCCGCGCCCGATGCGCGAAAGCAGCGAAGGCTTGGCCTCGACCGGCTGCACCGACGCCTCCAGCACGCGCTTGGCCTCGGTCACCGCCTGCACGTTGGCCGTGTTGGCGGCGGCGCCCTCCACCGGCTTGCCGCGACGGCGACGGCGACGCTTGCGCGGTGCCTTGTCGGCGTTGCCGGCGACCGGGGCCGTTGCCGTCGGCGTGGCGGCCGGCGGAACCGCTGCGGCCGCGACGTCCCCGGCGGCCGGATCGCGAGGCGGACG
>JAEXBT010000211.1 GCA_023393895.1 Pseudomonadota bacterium | reverse complement strand
GTGCTGCGCATCGGTGGCATCGAGGCCGGCCTGGCGGAAGGCGGCGGTCAGGTAATCCATCCGCCGCTTGGACACGCGCCCGATCACCGGCTGCACGGATGGGTTGTCGAGCGCCTTCAGCAGCTCGCTGTAGATGACGTGGCTCTGCACTTCGTGCGCCACCAGCTTGAACAGCGCGCCGAGCCGTTCGGCCGGGTTGGCGAGGCCATCGAGCTGGCCGAACACGTCTTCCTGTTCGTGGGTTTCCCAACGCTCCAGCGCCGCCTGGAGCAGCGCGTCTCGCGAGGGGAAGTGCCAGTAGAAACTGCCCTTGGTCACCCCCAGCCGACGCGCCAGCGGCTCCACCGCCACCGCCGACACGCCTTGTTCCGCGATCTGTTCAAGCGCGGCCTGGGCCCAGTCATCGGCACTCAGCCGGCCGGTCCGTTCCGATTTGTTGCTGTTCATCCCGTTATTAGACCATACGCCGCCGTCCAAATGAGTATGCGGCGATGCAACTTGACACGCGCCGGGCGTTTCCATACTTTTCCGTATGGACGTGCCGCCCGCGCGCGACGCGATCCGTGCATCCTATTTCCCGACCCTGACGAGACGGCCGCCCGGCTGGAGAGCAGCACCATGAGTATCGCCGCACCCTTCCTCATCCTCCTCCTCGCCACCGGATTGGCGGCCTACCACCGCTGGCGCCTGGCGGTCTGGGCGGCCCTGGCGGCCACCGGGCTGGTGGCATGCTGGCTGCTCGGCGCCCATCCGACCGCCACCATCGTGGCCGCGATCATCGCGGCGGTGATCGGCGTGCCGCTGCTGATCGCCCCGCTGCGCAAGGTGCTCATCACCTCGCCGCTGCTCAAGTTCTACACCCGCATCCTGCCGCCCCTCTCGGACACCGAGCGCACCGCGCTGGAATCGGGCACGGTCGGTTTCGAGGGCGAACTGTTCTCCGGCAAGCCCGACTGGGACCAGCTGCTGGCACAGCCCAAGCCCGTGCTGACCGCGGAGGAGCAGGCCTACCTCGACGGCCCGACCGAAGAACTCTGCCGGATGACCGACAACTGGGAGATCGACCACGTCCGCGCCGACCTGCCGCCGGAAATGTGGGACTACATGAAGTCGCAGAAGTTCTTCGGGCTCAACATCCCCAAGGAATACGGCGGACTCGGCTTCTCGGCGCTGATGAACCACAAGGTGATCCAGAAGCTCGCCTCGATCAGCTCGGTGGTGAGCTCGACGGTCGGCGTGCCGAACTCGCTTGGCCCGGCCGAACTGCTGATGCACTACGGCACCGAGGAGCAGAAGCGCCACTATCTGCCGCGCCTGGCCGATGGCCGCGAGGTGCCCTGCTTCGCGCTGACCGGCCCGTTCGCCGGCTCCGATGCCACCTCGATCCCGGACTACGGCATCGTGACGATGGGCGAGTGGAACGGCGCGCAGGTGCTCGGCATCCGCCTCACCCTCAACAAGCGCTACATCACGCTGGCGCCGGTCGCCACGCTGATCGGCGTCGCCTTCCGCATGTACGACCCGGACAAGCTGCTGGGCGATGTCGAGGACATCGGCATCTCGCTGGCGCTGGTGCCGCGTGACACGCCGGGCCTGGAGATCGGCCGCCGCCACTTCCCGCTCAACTCGCCGTTCCAGAACGGCCCGATCCGCGGCCGCGACGTGTTCGTGCCGCTGTCGCAGCTGATCGGCGGCGAGGACTACGCCGGCCAGGGCTGGCGGATGCTGATGGAATGCCTGTCGATCGGCCGCTCGATCACCCTGCCGTCCACCGCCAGCGGCGGCGCCAAGATGGGCGCGGTCACCGTGGGCAGCTACGCGCGCATCCGCAAGCAGTTCGGCCTGTCGATCGGCCGCTTCGAGGGCGTGGAGGAAGCCCTCGCGCGCATTGGCGGCCATGCCTACGCGATCAGCGCGCTCTCGCAGGCGACGGCGGCGGCGGTGGCGCGTGGCGAGAACCCCGCGGTGCCTTCCACCATCTCCAAGTACCACTGCACCGAGATGGGCCGCATGGTGGCCAAGGACGTGATGGACATCGTCGGCGGCAAGGGCATCATCCTCGGCCCGCGCAACTTCGCCGGCCGCGCCTGGCAGGCCTCGCCTATCGCGATCACGGTCGAGGGCGCCAACATCATGACCCGCTCGCTGATGATCTTCGGCCAGGGCGCGATCCTCTGCCATCCGTGGGTGATGAAGGAGATGAAGGCGACCCAGATCGCCGATCCGAACCAGCGCCTGGATGCCTTCGACAGCGCGCTGTTCGGCCACATCGGCTTCGCCATCTCCAACGCGGTGCGCAGCTTCTGGTTCGGCCTGACCGGTTCGCGCTTCGGCGCCGCGCCGGGCGACGACTACATCCGCCGCTATTTCCGCAAGTTGAACCGGTATTCCGCCAACCTGGCGCTGATGGCCGATACCTCGATGCTGCTGCTCGGCGGCAAGCTGAAGTTCAAGGAGTCGCTGTCGGGCCGCTTGGGCGATGTGCTGAGCCAGCTCTACATCACCAGCGCGATGCTGAAGCGCTACGAGGACGAGGGCCGCCAGGCCAGCGACCAGCCGCTGCTGGCATGGGCGGTGCACGATGCGGTGAACAAGATCGAGACCGCACTGTCCACCGCGCTGCGCAACTTCCCGGTGCGACCGGTGGCGTGGCTGCTGTGGCCGATCATCTTCCCGCTCGGCCGCCGCGCGCAGGCGCCGAGCGACCGCCTGGGCCACAAGGTCGCCTCGATCCTGATGACGCCCAACGATGCCCGTGACCGCCTGGCCACCGGTGTGTTCACCACGCCGACCGAGCTCAACCCGGGCGGCCGCATCATCAGCTACCTGCCGAAGTTCGTGCTGGCCGAGCCGGTGGAGCGCAAGTT
>JAEXBT010000077.1 GCA_023393895.1 Pseudomonadota bacterium | reverse complement strand
CCTGGCAGCCTTCCTTGCCGCACCAGCGTGGGTCGGTGGCGTTCATCACCGGGATCTCGGTGACGCGGGCGGCGACCTTCTTGCTGCTGGCGTTGTTGTCGATCCACTCCACCCGCCAGCCGGCGCGTGCGAGCAGGTCGATGGCGTTGTCGCGCTTGTTCGCCACCTTCTGGTCGTAGGCGGCGCGGCCCAGGTCGGAGAACATGCAGGGCAGCGAAGTCGCGGTATTGGTGCCGCAGCTGGCGATGTTGCCGAAGAAGGCGATCGGCAGCTTCGACAGTTCCGGGTTGGTGTCGCGCGCGTAGCCGGCCAGCGAGAAACTCTGCGAACGCGCGGATTCACCGACCACCAGCAGCAACACCCGCGCTTTGCCGGTGGATGCCGGCACCCGCTTCGCATCCAGCCCGATCCGCACGTGCGGGCGCTGGTCATCGACCGAGTGCTGGAGGTAGCTGCCAAGGCCGGACAATGCCGAGAACGGCAGGGTCAGGTAGCGCGATTCGGGATGGTTGCGTGCAAACGGGATTGCCTGCTGGCCGAAACCGAGGATGGCGATCGCGAGCGGGGCGATGACCGCCAGCAGCGGCTTCCAGCGCGAAAGCAATTCGCGGAAGAACGGCTTCCACTGCAACCGCGTCCAGAACAGCAGCAGCGCCGGCAGCACGCCGAGCACGAAGATCCGCGCCAGTACCCAGGCTGACATCATTTCCCCGGCCTCGCGGCGATCGGTCTCGAACACGCTGGCGATCGCGTGGCGGTCGGCGACCGCACCGAAATCCACCGTCAGCACGTTGGCCGCCGCCGCGATCACCAGCAGCAAGGCCACCCACGGCTTGAACGCCCCCTTGAAGGTGAACGGCAGGACCAGCGCCAGCGCGAGTGCGAGTATCACCCCGCCCATCACCGCCTTGAACAGCAGTGCCTGGACGAGGGAATCGGCGGGATTGGCGTGGATCAACCCCCACAGCCGCTGGTTGCAGAGCAGGGTCATCCAGGCCGCGGCGAGCACGGCCGCGGTGTTCGTGGACAGGGTGGGGCGAAAGCGGGACAGGAACATGCGTGCGGGGCCAGCGGCGGCGGACGATGGGCCACCGTCCACCGCCGCGCGGCATCGCCGCGGCGCGGGCTTACGGTTGCTTCAGCGTGTCCTCGAACAATTCGAAGATGCGGCGATACTGGTCATGCCAGCTTGCGGGATGCTTAAAGCCGTGGCGTTCCAGCGGGTAGCTGGCCAGCTCCCATTTATCCTTGCGCAATTCGATCAGGCGCTGCGCCAGCATCACCGAATCCTTGTAGAAGACGTTGTCATCGATCATGCCGTGGGCGATCAGCAGGTGGTCCTGCAGGCCCTCCGCATACTCCAGCGGCGAGGAGCGCCGGTAGGCCTCCGGATCGAGTTCGGGCGTGTTGAGGATGTTGCTGGTGTAGCCGTGGTTGTACTGCGACCAGTCGGTGACCGGGCGCAGCGCCGCGCCTGCCTTGAACACGCCGGGTTTCTGGAACAGCGCGGCGAAGGTCATGAAGCCGCCGTAGCTGCCACCGTAGATGCCGACGCGGTCGCGGTCACCCTGCCGGTTGGCGACCACCCAGTCGATGCCGTCCAGGTAGTCCTCCAGCTCGGGCTTGCCCATCCAGCGGTAGATCGCGGTGCGCCAGTCGCGCCCGTAGCCGCTGGAGGCGCGGTAATCCAAGTCCAGCACGATGTAGCCCTGCTGCACCAGCAGGTTGTGGAACATCTGCTCGCGGAAGTACTGCGGGTAGCCGGCATGCACGTTCTGCAGGTAACCGGCGCCGTGGACGAACAGCACGATCGGGTACTTGCGGCCCGGCTCCATCGTTTTCGGGCCGTAGTACTTGCCCCAGACCGTGCCCGCGCCGTGCCTGGAGGGCACCTGTACATACTCGGGCTGCACCCAGTCGATCGCCCTGAAGGCGTTGCTGCGGGTATCGGTGAGCTTCCTGAGGCCTTCGCCATTGGCGTTGATGACCGCCAGCTGCGGCGGCACGTAGCTCTCCGACCAGCGCAGCAGCAGCCTCGCGCCATCAGGGGACTGCGCGAAGGACTGGACGCCGTCGAGCGCGGTGACCTCGCGCACCGGGCCGCCGCCGGTCGGTACGTTGCAGACCTCGTAGTCACCGGGCCAGTTGCGGTTGCAGCGGAAGTAGAAGCTGCGGCCATCGCGCGCCAGCTCGGGATCGGACACCTCCCATGCGCCGCGGGTCAGCTGGCGTGGGGCGCCGCCGGCCATCGTGTACAGGTGCGAGTGCCCGCTTTCCTCGGACAGGTACCAGAGCGTACGGCCGTCCGGCAGCCAGCCGAAGTCGTTGAAGGCCCAGTTGATCCAGGCCGGGTCGGTCAGCCGGTGCAGGGGCTGTAGGCGCGCGCCGGCCAGGTCCACGCCGGCGATCCAGCGGTCCTTGTTGTCGACCGCACGCACGATCAATGCCACGCGTTGCGAATCGCCGCTCCAGCGGATCGCCGGATCACTGCCGCGGTCGTCGGTGGCGATGCGGACCGCGCGGTCGCCCTTCAATGCATCCTTGCCCGCGGCCTTGCGCAGCGCCGCCAGCGGGTCGTCGCCGATCCCCGGCAGCGCGTCGAACTTGAGTTCGCGCACCGCACCGGTTGCAACTTCGGCCAGCCACAGGCGATGCGGTAGTGGTTCGCCCCGGCCCACGCGGGTGCGCACCTCCTCGAATTCCTCATAGCCGGATTCGGTCACGTACTTCGGCATCTGCCCGGTCTTGCCGGCATCGACACCCTTGGCAGTGGTCACCACCAGCAGCCAGCGGCCGTCGGGCGAGAGCGCGCTGTCCTCGATCGCCACGTCCTTGCCGAAGTACAGCGGCGCCGGTGCGCGGGTCGGGTCCTCGCTGCGCCAGGCCTCGTCCTGCCGGCGGGCGGCGTCGCGGCGCGCGGCCTCGTCCTTCAGGGTTTCGATCAGGCGCAGCTGGCGGTCGCGCAGGTCGTCGGCCTTCGGCGACTGGGCGGGGGCATCGGCTGCCTGCGGCGAGGCGGCCTGCGTGGTCATCCGGCCATCCCACCGGTACCAGTCATTGCCCTGGCGCCAGACCAGCCCGCCATCGTCCGACCATTGCGGGCGTGATTCACGCGCGTTGCTGCGGGTGAGCTGGGTCAGCGCACCGCTGGCGAGGTCACGTATGAAGATGTCGCCGTTGCGGACGAAGGCGGTGCGGCGACCATCGCGGCTGTAGGTGGCGTACTCGCCATCGAGCTGCGCGCGTTCGGCGCCATCGATGCGCACCGGCGCGATGGTGCCATCGATGCCGATGCGGTAGGTGTCGCGGATCGTCTCGCCTTCGCGCTTGAGGTTGAAGTCGATGCTGCGGCCATCCCATCGCCACCACGCACTTTCCACGCCGGGGCCGATCCAGTCCGGATCGGCCATGACCTGGCGCATCGTCAGCGGCTGGGCGGGCTGGGCCTGGGCCACGGGGGCGGCGGCGAGCAGGAGAAGGGCGAGGAGTGGAAGACGGGTCGGGGACATGCGCGCGTCGGCAAGGGCGAAAGGCCCAAGGCTAGCGCAGAACCGGGGGGCGCTGTGCTGCGTCGGCCCCGTTTTTCAGGCTGAACGGCGCGGTCCGGAGGCCGTCGCAGGTGGGCACTTTCGGTGAATTCGCGCACAATCCCTGCATCTCCCATTGAGCCGGTCATGCGTGCCCACGTCTACAAGAGCCTGAAACGCGCCGACACCTACGTGTTCCTGGCCGCCCGCGACGACTTCGCCCGGCTGCCGGAGCCGCTGCGCACGCAGCTCGGGTCGCTGGCCTTCGTGCTCGAGGTCGAGCTGTCCCCGACCCGCACGCTGGCCCGCGAGAATCCGGTCGAGGTGATGGAGAACCTGGCCACGCGCGGCTTCCACCTGCAGTTTCCGCCCTCGCTGGCGACCGATCCGATGACCACGGACTGGGGCACGGATGCCTGAGATGTCGCGCCGCTGGCTTGGCCTGCCCGCGCTCGTGCTCCTGCTTGTCGCGCCGCTGGTGGATGCCGCGGCGGCGATCGCTGTGCTCGCTGCTGCGGTGCTGGCCACGCTCGCGCTCACGTTGGGTGCGCTCCGGCCGGCACTGTCGGCAGCGGGTCGGCTCTGGCTGGCGGGTTTCGCCGGCACCGCGGCATTGCTGGGGTGGCCGCTGAACGCCGTCGCGCGCGGTGGCGGGCTCGGCTCGATGCTGGCGCTGTCGGCGGTCGCCGGACTGGTGGTGCTGGCGGCCTGGCGCAGCTGGCCGCTGTGGGCGCGCGTGCGCAATGGCCGGCTCGATGGCCTGCGCGACTGGCGTCGCGTCATCGAACTGGATCCGGCCGCGTGGAAGGGATTGCGCGTTGCATTGCCGGTGGCCGCGCTGCTGGTGGGCGGCATCGCGCTGGGCTGGCCGGGCGTGCTGTCGATGCCGCTGCGTTGGGGGCTCGCGCTGGTGATGGCAGGCCTGCTGCTGTGGCCGCTGCGACGCGCGCCGAAGCTGTCGGCCGGTGAGCGCATCGCCCGCGCCGAGAACGCCGCCGCGCAGGGCCGGCCATTGCGCAACGCCGACCGCATCGAACTCGACAGCCTGTTCGCGCCACCGGTGGCGGGTGCGTCGGCGCAGGACGCGGCGACCACGAGTGGCGACATCGAAATCTCATCGGTTCCGTCCGCGGCGCAGCCGATCGAGGCGGAAGCGGCCTCCCTTTCAGCATCGGACGGCGACGTCGCCGAAGCCGCGCCTGCCCTCCCGACGGCGAGCGCCGAGGAGATCGCCGCGCGCACCGCTGAACTCTACGCCGCCGCGCGCGGTGGTCGCGTGGACCGGGCGCTGGCGCTTCTGGCGCAGGGGACTGACCCGCTCTCCGCGCCACCGGCCAATGACCGTGACCAGCGCGGGCTGGCTCAACTGGCGGCCGTGCTGCCGGATCTGCGGCTGTTGCGCGCACTCATCGAGCGTGGCGTGCCGCTGACCGCCACCGGCAGGCTCACGCCGCTGCTGGCCGCCACGCGCGACAGCTGGCACGGCCGGCCCGAGGCGGTGATGACCCTGCTCGCCAATGGCGCCGACCCGCGCGAGCGCGATGGCGAGGGCAACACGCCGCTGCATCACGCCGCGCGCAGCACCGATCCCGGCGTGGCCGCGCTGCTGCTGGATGCCGCGGCCGAGATCGATGCGCTCAACGACGCGCGCCAGTCACCGCTGGCGATGGCCTGTCTGGCCGGGAACTGGCGGCTGGCCCGCTTCCTGGTGGAACGCGGCGCGCAGATGCATCCGGCGGGTGGCGACCCGGTGCTGCTGGCCGCGGCCTCGACCGAGGAGGACGATCCGGCCGGCGCGCAGTACCTGCTGCGTCACAAGGCGGCCGTGGACGCGCGCGGCCATTCCGGACGCACCGCGCTCCAGCAGGCGGCGCAGGCCGGCCACGTCGCGATCGTGCAGGTGTTGCTGGATGCGGGTGCCGATGCACGTCATCGCGATGACGAAGGCCTGGATGCCTGGCTGTTGGCCGCACCCGGCGGCAGCCTGCCGGTGATGGAGGCGTTGCTTGAAGCCGGCGCCGACCGCGATGGCCTCGATGGCGATGGCCGCGACGCCCTCATGCGCCTGGCAAGCCGTGGAGAAGGAGGCGTCGGCCTGGCGCGCTGGCTGCGCGAACGCGGCATCGATACCGCGCGCCGGGACGCCGAGGGCCGCAGTGCGCTGGACCATGCGGTCGCGGGCGGGCGCTGGTCGCTGGTGGCCGCGATCGACCCCGATTACCCGTTGCCGACCGCCAACGCCGCGGACGACGGCGAGGCCGACATCGCCCGCCCGCCGATGCAGTTGCTGGGCGAAGCGCTCGCGGCCGGCAACCGGGAGGACATCGCCCGGGTCGCCGCGCTGTTGACCGCCGAAGAGCGTGGGCGGGCGCTGGTGCAGCTGGCCGGCTCGGCACCGGCGCAGGTCGCGCTGCTGCTGCCCTGGCATCCGGACCTCGAAGTGCGCGACGCCGATGGCCACACCGCGGCCTGCGTCCTGCTCGACCGCGCCGGCCACGCCGAGGCACGTGACGCACTGGCGCGGCTGCTCGCGGCGGGTGCCGCACCAGCCGGCGCCGGTGGCCTTGCCCGCTATCTGGCCGCCTGCCTTTCGGCGCGCGTGCCCGAGGCCGAGGGCGGTCCACTCGCGCACGCGCTGCTCGACCGCGGCGCCGATCCGTTCGGTGCTTCGGCCGCCGGCGAGCACCCATTGCTGCTCGCCCTGCGTCTGGGATGGCCGGCGCTGGCCCGGCGGCTGGTCGAGAGTGGTGCCAATCCCAACCAGGCCGACGCGCGCGGCCTCACCCCGTTGCACGTTGCCACCGCGCTCGGGCTGCAGACGATGGTGCCGCTGCTGCTGCGTCACGGCGCGCAGCCGGCGCTGCGCGCAGGCGATGGTCAGACCGCGCTGGGCGTCGCGCTGGCCAGCGGCCGCCGCGAACTGGCCGACTGGCTGGACTGGCGCGGCTGGCCGCACCCCGGTCGCGCGCTGCGCGCCAGCGACCTCCCCTCGGCGGCGATCCTCGGCGATGCCGACGCGGTGCAGCGCCTGCTCTCGTTCGGCTTCGATGTCGACACCCGTGATGCCCAGGGCTGCACGGCGTTGCTGCGTGCGGCCGGCGGTGGCCACGAGGCCGTCGTCGCGCGCCTGCTGGCGGCCGGCGCGGACAGCGCGCTCGCGTCCGACAGTGGCGCCACGCCCCTGTCGGCGGCGGTCAGCATGCGCCACCTCGGCGTGGTCGAGCAGCTGCTCGCCAGCAAGGTGGACCTCGGCCAGCGCCTGCCCGGCGGCGTGACCGTGCTCATGCTCGCCGCGGCGCTCGGCCTGCCCGACGTCGTCTCGCGGTTGCTGGCGGCTGGCGCCGACCTCACGGCAGGCGACGACGAGGGTCTGAAGCCGATCCACTGCGCGGCGCTGTTCGGTTTCTCCACCCGTGACCGCAGTCGCCTGCTGGCCTTGCTTGACACCTTGCATCTGGCCGGTGCGGAACCCGATGACGCCACCGCCACCGGGCTGACCCCGCTGCTGCTGCTGCTCGGTGCGCGCGCCGAGCCCGGCGCGGACTGTCATGAGGCGGTGCTGGCAGCCGGCCTGGAACGCCTGCTTGACGAGGGTGCCGGCCTGTCCGCGCAGGATCAGCGTGGCTTCGGGCCGCTGCATCTCGCCGCCTTGCACGGCTTGCGACAGGTGGTGCGCGACCTGCTGCGTGCCGGCGCCGATCCTCAACTGCGCGACCGGCTCAACCGCACGCCGCGCGACATCGCTGCCATGCGCGGCTTCATGGAAGTGGCCGCCGAATTCGCGCTTTCCGATGGCTCTCCTTCGATGGCGCGCTTCCTGCGCGATCCGGGGCGCTAGCGCCAGAAGCCATCGCGCACCGGCGAACTCGGCGCAGCGACTTCCCCGATGAAAAACGCCCCGGTCTCCCGGGGCGTTCTGTTCTGCACGGTCCTGACGGATTCAGCGCTTCATCGAGGCGAAGAACTCGTCGTTCGACTTGGTCTGCTTCATCTTGTCGAGCAGGAACTCCATCGCCGCGATCTCGTCCATCGGGTGGATGAGCTTGCGCAGGATCCAGATCTTCTGCAGCAGGTCCGGCTCGATCAGCAGGTCCTCGCGGCGGGTGCCGGAGAGGTTCACGCCGATCGCCGGATACACGCGCTTCTCGGTGATGCGGCGATCCAGGTGGATTTCCGAGTTGCCGGTGCCCTTGAACTCCTCGTAGATCACCTTGTCCATCGCGCTGCCGGTGTCCACCAGCGCGGTCGCGATGATGGTCAGCGAGCCGCCTTCCTCGACGTTGCGCGCGGCACCGAAGAAACGCTTCGGGCGATGCATCGCGTTGGCGTCCACGCCGCCGGTCAGCACCTTGCCGCTGGAGGGCAGCACGTTGTTGTAGGCGCGGGCGAGGCGGGTGATCGAATCGAGCAGGATCACCACGTCCTTCTTGTGCTCGACCAGGCGCTTGGCGCGCTCGATCACCATCTCGGCGACCTGCACGTGGCGCGCGGCCGGCTCGTCGAACGTGGAAGAGATGACCTCGCCGCGCACGGTGCGCTGCATCTCGGTCACTTCCTCCGGGCGCTCGTCGATGAGCAGCACGATCAGGTGCACTTCCGGATGGTTGGTCGTGATCGCGGTGGCGATCTGCTGCATCATCATCGTCTTGCCGGCCTTCGGCGGGCTGACGATCAGCGAGCGCTGGCCCTTGCCCTGCGGGGCCATGAGGTCGAGGATTCGGCCGGTGATGTCTTCCGAGGAGCCATCGCCGCGCTCCAGCTTGAAGCGCCTGCGCGGGAACAGCGGGGTCAGGTTCTCGAACAGCGTCTTGTTCTTCGAGGCCTCGATCGGCTCGCCGTTGATGGTGTCGACGATGTTGAGCGCGAAGTAGCGTTCGCCGTCCTTCGGCCAGCGGATGCGGCCGGAGATGTGGTCGCCGGTGCGCAGGTTGAAGCGGCGGATCTGCGAGGGCGAGATGTAGGTGTCGTCCGGGCCGGCCAAGTAGCTGGCCTCGGCCGCGCGCAGGAAGCCGAAGCCGTCCGGCAGGATTTCCAGCACGCCGTCGGCGGCCACGCCTTCGCCGTGGCGGGTCAGCACCTTCAGCAGCGCGAAGATGATGTCCTGCTTGCGCGCGCGCGCCACGCCGTCGGTGATCTGCAGCTGTTCGGCGATGTCGAGCAGCTTGGGCGCCGGCATCCGCTTGAGGTCGGACAGCGAATAGCTCGGGAAGCCTTCCGGCACCTGCGGATGCGGGCGCGGCACGAAGGGTTCCTGCTGGCCGCCGTCGTCCGGGAAGCCGTGGTCGCGCTGGCGCTGCTCGCGCTGGCGTTCGCGACGGTTCTTGAAGCGGTCGCGGCGGTTGTTGTTGTTGTTGCCGCGGCGGTCGCCGTCCCGGGACGGGCCGCCCTGGGATTCGGCATCGCCGCCGGCCTGCTGGCCATCACCCGGGGCTTCGCCGCCTTCGGCGGGTGCCGGCGTGGGGGCGGGCGACGCGGGGGTGGCGGCCGGGGCGCGCGATTCGGCGGCCGGGGGCGCGCTGGCGGCCGCCGGTGCGGCGTCGGATGCGGTTTCGATCAGTGCGGGTTGC
>JAEXBT010000027.1 GCA_023393895.1 Pseudomonadota bacterium | reverse complement strand
CACGAACTCGGCCAGAGTGCCCTTGAGGTCGGCGAAGCTGGCACGCTCGTCCACCAGCAGGCCTTCGACCTGGTGGAACATCGGCGTGTGGGTCTGGTCGGAATCACTGCGGTAGACCTTGCCGGCCGCGATCATCCGCAACGGCGGCTCCTGCCCCGCGCGCACGTGGTCGAGCATGTAGCGCACCTGCACGCCCGAGGTGTGCGTGCGCAGCAGGCGCCCGTCGGGGAAGTAGAACGTGTCGTGCATCGCGCGCGCCGGATGATGCGGCGGGAAGTTCAGCGCCTCGAAGTTGTGCCAGTCGTCCTCGATCTCCGGGCCCTGCGCCAGCTCGTAGCCGAGTCCGGCGAAGATCGTCTCGATCCGCTCCAGCGTGCGACTGACCGGGTGCAGCGTGCCCGCCTCGGCATCACGGCCCGGCAGGGTGATGTCGATGGTTTCCGCAGCCAGACGCGCGTCCAGCGCCGCGGCATCGAGCACCGCCTTGCGGCCGGCCAGCGCCGCGCCTATCGCGTCGCGCGCGCGGTTGATCGCCTCGCCCGCCTGCTTGCGCGCATCGGCCGGGAGCGCACCCAACGACTTCAGCTGGGCAGTGATGCTGCCGCTCTTGCCGAGCAGCGCGACCCGCAACGCTTCGAGCGCCTCGGGGGAATCGGCCGCGGCCACATCGGCCAGCGCGCGGTCCTGCAGGGATTGGATATCGGTCATCGGCTCAGGTTAACCGGTGGTGGCGCGACAAGGCCGCGCGGTATTCGTACAGATGGGCATCGCAAAAAAGAAACGGGGAAGGACTCGCGCCCTTCCCCGTTCGTTTCGTTCCGCAGGGACGGGCCTTGCGACCCGTGCCGGGGAATCACTCGACCTCGCGGCCGCCCTGCAGTTCGTCCTGGAGCTTCTTCAGCTCGTCCATCTTGCCCAGCGCGGCGAGTTCCGCCTGCTGCGGCCAAGTGGTCGGATCCTGCGCGGCGAACTGGCTGCCGGCACCGTCCAGGATCTCGCGCAGCTTCTCCGGGGTGGTGTTGGCCAGATCCTGGAAGCTGACGATGCCGGCCTCGTTGAACACCTCAGCGATCTTCGGGCCGATGCCCTCGACGATCTTCAGGTCGTCGGCCTTGACCTTGGCGGCCTTCTTGGCCGGGGCCTTCTTGGCGGCGGGGGCGGCCTTCTCGGCAGCCGGCTTCGCGGCCTTCCTGGCCTTGGCAGGCTTGGCTTCCGGGATGAAGTTCGGCAGGTTGTCCGGGCGGGTGATCTCGATGTTCAGCGCCTTGCCGGCAGCCTCGGCCAGATCGCCGAAGCCCTTGATATCGTGGGCGGCGATGTCGGCCAGGACCTTGCGGTCAAGGGTGATGCCGGCCTTCATCAGGCCGTTCATGAAGCGGCTGTAGGACAGCCCGTACATGCGCGACGCGGCGTTGATGCGCGCGATCCATAGGCTGCGGAACTGGCGCTTCTTCAGCTTGCGGCCGATGTAGGCGTACTGCTGCGCCTTGGTGACGGCCTGCTTGGCGACGCGGAAGACCTTGCGGCGGGCGTTGTAATAGCCCTTCGCCTGGCCCAGGATTTTCTTGTGACGACGGCGTGCGGTCACGCCACGCTTGACTCGTGCCATTTCGGTATCTCCTCAGTCTTCAGGCGTAGGGCAACTGGCGCGCGATGCGGCCTGCGTCGCCGGCGAACACGTAGGCGGGCTGGCGCAGGTTGCGCTTCCGCTTGGTGGCCTTCTTGGTGAGGATATGGCTGCGGTTGGCGCTGCCACGCTTGAACTTGCCGCTGGCGGTCTTCTTGAACCGCTTGCCGGCAGCACGATGCGACTTGATCTTGGGCATGGTGATGTCCTGTCTCTTGTTTATTCGACTGATCGAGGCGGCATCCTGCGCTGCCCGAAGGCCACGCGATGCGCTTTCCGTCCTGCCCCGACCCGCTTGTAAGCCGCTGATTCCGAAGGGAACGCGACGGGTCCAATCTGCAAATACAACCCTTCCGGCAAAACCGGAAGCCGCCTAGTATGCGGGGTTTTCACCCGCCGCGCAATCCACCCGCCGCAGCGCAAACAAAGACGCCGGGCGGTGCCCGGCGTCGGTGAATCGCGATGCGGCCGTCTACTTCTTCTTCGGCGCGATCATCATCACCATCTGCCGGCCTTCCAGCCGCGGGCGCGATTCGATCACGATGTCCTCGCCAAGGTCGGCCTCGATCCGGCCCGCCATCTCGCGACCCAGCTCCTGGTGGCTCATCTCGCGGCCACGGAAACGGATGTTGACCTTGATCTTGTCGCCATCGGCCAGGAACTCGCGCATCTTGCGCAGCTTGATCTGGTAGTCGCCCTCGTCGGTGACCGGACGGAACTTCACTTCCTTGATCTCGACCTGCCTGGTCTTCTTCTTGGCCTCGTTGGCCTTCTTCTGCAGCTCGAACTTGAACTTGCCGAAGTCCATGATCTTGCACACCGGCGGATCGGCGTTCGGCTGGATCTCGACCAGGTCGAGTTCTTCCTCTTCCGCCATCGCCAGGGCCTCGTCACGCGAGAGGACGCCGATCATCTCGCCGTCGCTGCCGATCACGCGCACGCGCGGCACGCGGATTTCCTGGTTCCTGCGGTTCTGTTTCTGGTCGTGGGTACTGATTGTCGCTATCTCCGGAGGGAATCGTGCCGGCCCGCGTTTCTCATGGCGGGCCGGAAGGTGCTTACGCGGCGGGCGCGTGCTCGGCGGCGAGGCGCTGCGCGAAGGCTTCGACGGTCATGCTGCCCAGATCCTCGCCCCCGCGCGTGCGCACCGCGACCTGGCCGTTGTCCTTCTCGCGGTCCCCGACCACGAGCAGGTACGGCACGCGCTGCAGCGTGTGCTCGCGAATCTTATAGCCGATTTTTTCGTTCCGCAAATCGTCGGCGACCCGGAATCCTTGATCTGCAAGGGTTTTGCGGACCCCGGCAACGTAGTCTGCCTGGGCGTCGGTGATGTTCATGACCACCGCCTGGACCGGCGCCAGCCAGGCCGGGAACTGGCCGGCGTGGTGCTCGATCAGGATGCCGATGAAGCGCTCCATCGAGCCGACGATGGCCCGGTGCAGCATCACCGGATGCCGCTTCTGGCTGTTCTCATCCACGTATTCGGCACCCAGGCGGCCGGGCATCATGAAATCGACCTGCATCGTGCCCAGCTGCCAGGTGCGCCCGATGGCGTCCTGCAGGTGGTACTCGATCTTCGGTCCATAGAAGGCGCCCTCGCCCGGCAGCTCCTCCCACTCCACGCCCGCACCCCGAAGCGCAGCGCGCAGCGCGTCCTCGGCCTTGTCCCAGGTGGCGTCATCGCCCAGCCGCGCCTCCGGGCGCAGCGCGATCTTGATCTGGATGTCTGAAAAACCGAAATCCGCGTAGACCTTGAGCGCCTGCTGGTGGAAGGCGGCGACCTCGGATTCGATCTGCGCCTCGGTGCAGAAGATGTGGCCATCGTCCTGGGTGAAGCCGCGAACGCGAAGGATGCCGTGCAGCGCGCCGGAGGGCTCGTTGCGGTGGCAGGCACCGAACTCGCCATAGCGAATCGGCAGGTCGCGATAGCTGTGCAGGCCCTGATTGAACACCTGCACGTGGCCGGGACAGTTCATCGGCTTCAGCGCATAGGTGCGCTTCTCCGACTCGGTGAAGAACATGTTGTCCTGGTAGTTGTCCCAGTGGCCGGACT
>JAEXBT010000160.1 GCA_023393895.1 Pseudomonadota bacterium | reverse complement strand
GTGCATGGACGCGCCAGCGATGCCCGGACCGTTGGCGAGCAAGGCAACGACCAGGAACAACCGCATCAGGAGCGCGCGGAAAGGCATGCGCCTTAGTATACGTGCGGATATAAACTCCGGATGAATGTAACGGAAAGGCACAGGATGGCGGACGCTCCGGGCTGATCAGAACTTCCAGGTCGCTCGCAGGTACAAGTCGACATCCCGGCGCGGGCGGGCAGCGCTGGCGGGCAGGTCGGTTTCCTCGCGGCGGCGGACGCGCGCGTCGAGTTGCCAAGCGTTCGAGGCGTGCCACACCCAGCGCGCCTCGAGCAGCTCGTCATTGGGCCGGAAGTCGCTCGACAGCAGCCAGCCGTCCGCGACGCGGCCGTAGACGATGCCGAAGTCGTGGTCGGGCAGGACGTCCATGAAGCTGAAGGATGCCTGCCACGAAAGCGCGTCGGCGTCGCCGGTGCCGGAGCTCATCGCCTCGCGGCGCGGCCTGTCGGCCGCCCAGCCGATCTCGCCGCCGAACCGGAACATCGTGCCGCCCTGGACCAGCGGCCATTCGGCGGCTGCCTTGGCGGTCACCGCCAGGTAGTCCTTGAGCACCGGGTCGGCAAGGCCGTTCGGGCGCAGCGCGGACGGCAGCCAGGTCATCGTGACCATGCGCTGCACCACGGGGCCCATGGCGGTCTTCGACTCGATCGCCATGAACAGGCTGGCGCGCGAATCACTGTCGCGGAAGTCCAGTGGCCGGCGCAGCGCGCCGGTGGGACCTCGTCGATCGTTGTGGCGCGCGACCACGTGCGCGGTCCAGTCCTGGCCCCGCCACTGCCACCAGGCGCCGTCGGTCCAAGTGATGTCGAAGTTGATGCTGTCATTCTAGTCCAGCGACTTCTTCATGATGTCGTCGATGCCGAACGCGGCCTGGAAGCGGCCCAGGCGCAGACTCCACGGCGATTGTGCAGAACGGTATTCAAGGTAGGCCTCGTCGATGGTCGCCTGGCCATCCTCGAGCCCGCCGGGTCCCGGGGCGTAGGTCCGCATCCAGAGCTCCCCGTCGTCCTGTTCGCTGTCCAGTCGCGCGGCCACGCGGCCGCTGGCGTGCCAGCCGTTGCCGAGTTCGCCGCTCACGCGGAAGCGCGCGCGGGCGCGCACGTGTCGGCGTCGCTGGCGGCGCCGCTGCGGGCGCGGGTCTCGGAGGCGACGTAGCCGAAGCGGACGTCGCCGCTGCCATTTCACGCCGGTAGGGCGGGCACCAGGTGGCCCACATGTTCAGGACTACGGGACGTCCGGGCATGGGCGGCCAGCGTCGTGGTTGAGCCCTTCAAGGCGGCGAGTTCGAACCCGGTAGCGGCGGCGCGGAGGGCTGCATCATCAGCAGCAGCCCGTTGAACCCGACCCAGGCAACATGCCCGCGGCGATGCCGGCCAGCCGGCCGGCAGGCGCCGCGCCCAAGGAATCGGGTCCGGCGCGGATGCCTTCGGCGTGAGCGTCCCGAGCAAGGAACAACAATCAGGACACTGGCACAGAACTCGATGCGCTCGACTGCCTACTGATCCGGTAATGGCTGACCTCAGCCTGTTTGACCAGGTTGCGATCATCAGACCGCCAGTTCAGCACGGCATCGGCAGCGGCACGATCTGCATCAACTGCGATCCTTATAGGCAAGTAACCTAAGTGCATTGAAGACAACCAGCAACGTCGAACCTTCATGAATCGCGACTGCCGGCCCGATCCCGAGGCCGAAGATCGTAGCTGGCACAAGCAAGGCGACGATGCCGAGGCTGACAAACACGTTTTGGCGGATCACGCCACGGGTGTGCCGACTGAGCCCGACCGCGAAGGGCAGGTTGCGCAGATCGTCCGCCATCAGCGCAACGTCTGCGGTTTCAAGCGCCACATCGGAGCTGGCCGCACCCATCGCGATGCCGACGGTTGCATTGGCCATCGCCGGTGCGTCGTTGACGCCATCTCCGACCATCGCGACCTTGTCCTGCTCCCTCAGCTTGCGTATCGACTCGACCTTGTCCTCGGGCATCAGGTCGCCCCAGGCCTCATCCAGACCCACATCCCGTGCAATCGCATCAGCGACCTTCTGGTGGTCGCCGGAGATCATGATCATGCGGCGGATACCGAGTTCGCGCAGACGCTGAAGCGCCTCGCGAGCCCCGGCGCGTGGCGTGTCGAGCAGACCGATCGCTCCAAGATCCCGGGTGCCGCGCCGCACCACCATCGAGGTGCGGCCCGCTTCGCGCAGTTGCGCGATGGACGCGGCAGCGGACGCGCCGAGCGGCGCAATGCCCTCGGTGCCGAACATTTCCGCCTTGCCGATCCAGACAGTCTCGTCACCAAGCGTGGCGGTCACGCCGCGGCCGATGAGGTTCTGCATGCCACTGGCGGCTGGAATCGCGATGTCACCCAATCGTTCGCGGCCGTCGCGCGCAATGGCGGCTGCCAAGGGGTGGTCGCTCAGCGACTCGACAGCGACGGCGACCGTCAACAGCTCGTCTTCCGACACGCCCTCGATCGGCAGGACGTCGGTGATGCGCGGACGGCCTTCGGTCAGGGTGCCGGTCTTGTCGAACGCCATCGCGTTGAGCGACCCGAGTTCCTCCAGTGGCGCGCCGCCCTTGATCAGCACCCCGCCACGTGCCGCGCGGGCGATGCCCGACAGCACCGCGCTTGGTGTGGCAATGGCCAGCGCGCACGGGCTGGCGGCCACCAGCACCGCCATTGCGCGGTAGAAGCTGTCACGGAATGGCTCGTCAATCACCACCCACGCAAAAAGCAGCAGGATGGCCAGCGCCAGAACCGCTGGAACGAAGATGCGCTCGAACTTGTCTGTGAAGCGCTGCGTCGGCGACTTGCGTGTTTCGGCCTCGCTGACCATCTTGACGACCCGCGCCAACGCCGAGTCGCCCGATCGCCTTGTGACCTCGATCTCGATCGCGCCACTGCCGTTGATCGTGCCGGCGAATACGCGCGACTCTGCATCGATGCTATCGGGTTGTGCACGGGCTTCCGTAGGGTCGCCCACGGGACGCTTATCCACCGGAATGCTCTCGCCGGTGACAGGTGCCTGATCGACGCTGGTCGTGCCGAGCAGAATGAAGCCATCGGCAGGCAGACGTTCGTTCGGCCTGACCAGCACCACGTCGGCGACTGCGAGCTCTTCAACCGGAACCTCACGCACCGTACCGTCGCGTCGCACAGTGGCTGTCTCCGGGGCGAGCTCGGCCAGTGCTTCGATGGCGCGCTTGGCACGTCCCATCGCGTAGTGCTCGAGTGCGTGGCCCAAGCTGAACAGGAACAGTAACAACGCGCCTTCGGCCCACGACCCGATCGCCGCGGCACCGGCTGCGGCCACCAGCATCAACGTGTCGATCTCGAAGCGCTTCAGGCGCAGGTTGTCG
>JAEXBT010000149.1 GCA_023393895.1 Pseudomonadota bacterium | reverse complement strand
CCGTCAACCGTTCGGTGTTCGATATCGGCGGGCAGACGAGCAGCGCCATCAATCGATTGGGCAACGGTGTCCCGCCCGAGCAGGCAGGGCCTGCCACCGAGCGCGACAATGGCAACGGCTCCCTCATGCGCGTCCTGCCGCTGGTGCTATGGCATGGCGGCGACGACGTGGAATTGGTGCGATTGGCCGCTCGTCAGTCCTTGCCGACGCACGGCCACATGCAGTCGCAGGTGTGCTGTGCGATGTACTGTCTGTGGGCACGCGCCACCCTGCAAGGGCAGGCGCAACCATGGGATTGGGCGGTGCAACGACTGCGTGCCCTCGCGCCTGAGGCCGGATTGGCGATGGATGAAGTCGAGCGCGTCCTCGATCCGGTCAACGCCGAGACCATCGGTGGCACCGGTTACGTGCTCGATACCCTGTGGTCTGCACGGGCGGCGGTGCTGGAGACTGCCGACTACGCCGCCTGCGTGCGGCGTGCCATCCGCTATGGCCATGACACCGATACCACCGCCTGCGTGGCGGGCGGGATCGCGGGCCTGATGCATGGGTTTGAAGCGATCCCGAGGCCGTGGCGCGATGCCTTGCGTGGCCAGGAGATCCTTCAGCCGTTACTGGAAGGCCTCTTGCGGCATCGTGAGCTCCCGCATCGGCCATGATCCTGAAAGTAGCTTCTCCAGCAGGTCGGGCTCGGGGAAGGCTTTGCTGCATTGCGTGTCCCCTTGCCTCCAAACCGAAAAACGACTACGATTTCGCACCTTCGGGCGGTTAGCTCAGCGGTAGAGCACTACCTTGACATGGTAGGGGTCACAGGTTCGAACCCTGTACCGCCCACCAAAAATCAATGACTTGGGTCTGATTTTTGGCCAAAACACCCTGGCGAGAGCCGGGGTTTTTTGTTTCTTGTGTCCCAGATTGTCCCAGTGAAGCTGGCAACTTCGTCCGGTGGATGCGGGATCGACTCGGGCCACGACTCCCCGGGCTCGACTTCAGGCGCCGTGGTTCGCTTGATCCCTGCCCGGAGTCACGCAGGCACTGGATGGCCGTCCCAGCCAGAGACGGCGAGCTGAAGTCCATCAAGGGCGTACTTGTCCGCGGCTGCGTGGGCTCGGGCGCCAGCACCTGCCCCTGACACCCCCTGCGCTAGTATCGGGCTCCCTCCCTCGAACGAAACCGCGCATGGAATGGCTGTCTGATCCCACCATCTGGATGGGCCTCGCGACCCTCGTGGTCCTGGAAATCATCCTCGGCATCGACAACCTGGTGTTCATCGCCATCCTCGCGGACAAGCTGCCGCCGGAGCAGCGCGACAAGGCCCGCATCATCGGCCTGTCGCTCGCGCTGTTGATGCGGCTGGTGCTGCTGGCGGCGCTCTCGTGGATCATGCGCCTGACCACGCCGTTGTTCACGGTGTTCGATCATCCCTTCTCCGGACGCGATCTGATCCTGCTCGGTGGCGGCCTGTTCCTGCTGTTCAAGGCGACGATGGAGCTGCACGAACGCCTGGAAGGCACCGCGCATGCCAGCAACGCCAACAAGGCGTTCGCCAGTTTCGGCGTGGTGGTCACCCAGATCGTGATCCTCGACGCGGTGTTCTCGCTGGATTCGGTGATCACCGCGGTCGGCATGGTCGACGAGCTTGGCGTGATGTATGCCGCGGTCACCATCGCGATGGCGGTGATGCTGCTGGCCAGCAAGCCGCTGACCAACTTCGTCAACAAGCACCCGACCGTGGTGGTGCTGTGCCTGGGCTTCCTGTTGATGATCGGCTTCAGCCTGGTGGCCGAGGGCCTCGGGTTCAAGATTCCGAAGGGCTACCTGTACGCGGCGATCGTGTTCTCGATCCTGATCGAGAGCTTCAACCAGTTCTCCCGCTTCAAGCGCGAGAAGACCGCGAGCAAGCTGCCGTTCCGCCAGCGAACCGCCGAAGCCCTGACCGCGCTCCTGGGCGCGCGCGAGGAGCCGGAGAACGGCGGCGAGGAGGGTGCGAAGCCCGGCACGGGCGACAGCGACGAGCGCCTGCAGCCGGCCGAGCACGACATGATCCGCAGCGTCCTCACGTTGGCCGAGCGTTCGGTCGCCAGCGTGATGACGGTGCGTTCCGACATCGAGTGGATCGATTCCTCCCGCGGCAGCGAGCACGCCACCGACCGGATGATGGCGTCGCCGCACACCCGGCTGCTGGTCAGCGACGGGCAGCTGGACAACCTGCAGGGCGTGGTGCAGAGCCGCGACGTGCTGGCCGGTGTGCTGTCGGGCAAGCCGCTGGCCTTGGCCGATCACCTGCGCGAGCCGTTGGTGTTGCAGGAAGGCAGCACGGCGCTGGCTGCGCTGGAGCGCATCCGCGAGCACCCGATCCCGCTGGCCGTGGTGGTGGACGAATACGGCAGCATCGAAGGGCTGGTCACCGCGAACGACCTGCTCGCGGCGATCGCGGGCGACCTCGCCGACACCCGCGACGCCGAATACGGCGCCGAGCGGCTCGACGACGGTGGCTGGCGCGTGGATGCCTCCATGTCGATGGAGGATCTGGAGCGTGCCACCGGCGTGCGCCTGCCGCGTGCCACCACCTATGTGTCGCTGTCCGGCCTGTTCCTGCACCTGCTCGGCCGGCTTCCGGTGGAAGGCGACGTGATCGAGGCCGGTGGCTGGAGCATCCGCGCGGATTCGCTCGAGCGGCGCCGGGTCGGTCGGGCGACCCTGCAACCGCTGGCCGAATGAGTTGATGCTCGAATCGCGGCTGCACGCGTGGCAGCTGGTCGTGGACGGCGAGCCTTTCCACACCGCGACCAGCACGCTGCTGCCGGTGCGAACACGATCCGGCGAGGCCGCGATGCTCAAGCACGCGAAGGCGCCGGAGGAGCGTGCCGGCCTGCCGTTGCTGGCGTGGTGGGGTGGCGATGGCGCGGTGCGCGTGCTGGCGTACGAAGGCGACGTCGTCCTGATGGAGCGCGTCACCGGCGACCGGGACCTGCTGCAATGGGCCACGCAGGATGCCGTGGCCGACCTGGAGGCCAGCGGCGTGTTGTGCGAGGTCCTGCTGCGCCTGCATGCGCCGCGCGCCACCCGGCCGCCCGCACTGGCGCCGCTCGCGGCGTGGTTCGATGCGTTGGAGCGCGAAGCGGCCCGGCGGGGTGGTCTTTTTTCACACTGCGCGCAGTTGGCGCGCGCGCTGCTGGCCTCCACGCCGCCGGGGGACCTCGTCCCGTTGCATGGCGATTGCCACCATCGCAACGTGCTGGATGGCGGCGCACGGGGCTGGCTGGCGATCGATCCCAAGGATCGCTTCGGCGATCGCGGTTTCGACCACGCCCTGATCCTGTGCAACCCGGACCTGAAACACGCGGCGGACCCGGCGCGCTTCGCGGCGCATCTGGCGCGGGTGGCGGCAGGGGCCAGTCTGTCACCGGCGCGGCTGGCGCAATGGACCGCCGCGCGTTCCGCGTTGTCCGCGGTGTGGTTCCTGGAGGATGGCGATGCGGCCTCCGCAGACCATGACCTGGCGATCGCGCGAACGGCGCTGGCATGGCTGGCCGACGCCGGCTGAACGAACGCCTAGCCGCCGCCCCAGAGGCCGGAGGCATCCGGCCAATGCCGACATCCCCGACACAGGCCCGCTGCTACGGTCGAGTTCACTGGAATCGCGAGGTGAACCCCATGTCCCAGCGCACCTGCCCGGCCTGCGGCACGGCCAACAGCGAGGCATCCACCGTTTGCACGGCCTGCGGCAAGGTCATCGCCGGCCCCGGCGCTCCCCGCAAGCGGCCGGTATGGCTGTGGTGGGTGATCGCGCTGATCGCGGTGCTGATGGCGGCCCCTTATGTCGCACGCATCATCCAGGGCGTGGATGACGCGCAGTCCCCGGATCCGCCGGCCGTTGGGGTGCAGGCGCTGCCGGCGGGCTGAGGCGCGGCTTGCCGGCCCGCGAGTGGCGGCCTAGAATCGCGGAAACACCGATGACTGTATCGAAGGTGGCCTGCGGAAATGCCGGCCGAGCGTGCGACATGGACACTACCACCGCCCCCGCCTGAACCCGCCGACGCGTTCGAAGCATTCGAAAGGCGCTGCGGCGTCTTTTTTGTTGCCTGCGGGCAGCCCGCCCCAATTCCCGTTGAAGCCATGATCGCCATTACCCTTCCCGACGGCAGCCGCCGTGAATTCGACAATCCCGTTTCCGTGGCCGAAGTGGCCGCCTCCATCGGCCCGGGCCTGGCCAAGGCCGCGCTGGCGGGCAAGGTGGACGGCCAGCTGGTCGATACCAGCTACCGCATGGGGTCCGATGCCTCGCTGGAAATCGTCACCGACAAGCACCCCGATGCCCTCGAGGTCCTGCGCCACTCCACCGCGCACCTGCTGGCGCAGGCGGTGCAGCGCCTGCACCCCGGCACGCAGGTGACCATCGGCCCGGTCATCGACAACGGCTTCTATTACGACTTCGCCTACGAACGCCCGTTCACCCCGGAAGACCTGCCCGCCATCGAGGCGGAGATGCAGAAGATCGTCAAGGAATCGCTCCCGGTCAGCCGCAGCGTGAAGACCCGTGACGAGGCGGTGGCCTTCTTCAAGGGCATCGGCGAGCACTACAAGGCCGAAATCATCGAATCGATCCCGGCCAACGAGGACCTGTCGCTCTACTCGCAGGGCGAGTTCACCGATCTCTGCCGCGGCCCGCACGTCCCGGGCACCGACAAGCTGCGCAGCTTCAAGCTGATGAAGGTGGCCGGCGCCTACTGGCGCGGCGACCACAACAACGCCATGCTCTCGCGCATCTACGGCACCGCGTGGCTGAACGACAAGGACCTCAAGGCCCACCTGCACCAGATCGAGGAAGCCGAGAAGCGCGACCACCGCAGGATCGCCAAGGCGCAGGGCCTGTTCCACCTGCAGGAAGAAGGCCCCGGCCTGGTCTTCTGGCACCCCAAGGGCTGGAGCATCTGGCAGGTGGTGGAGCAGTACATGCGCGCGGTGTATCGCGCCACCGGCTACGGCGAGGTGCGCTGCCCGCAGATCCTGGATGTCTCGCTGTGGCAGAAGTCCGGCCACTGGGACAACTACCAGGACAACATGTTCTTCACCGAGTCGGAGAAGCGCACCTATGCGCTGAAGCCGATGAACTGTCCCGGCCACGTGCAGGTGTTCAATC
>JAEXBT010000106.1 GCA_023393895.1 Pseudomonadota bacterium | reverse complement strand
GGCTGCAGGTCGTAGGTGGCGACCTTGGGGCTCGGGATCAGCGTGCGCGCCTCGCCGGCATAGAGGTCCTCGCGGCCACCGCTGAAGAAGAAGGTGACGTGCGCGTACTTCTCCGTTTCGGCGATGCGCAACTGGCTCAGCCCGTGCGCAGCCAGCACTTCGCCCAGCGTGTTCGGCAGCGTGTCCGGCGGCCAGGCCAGCGTGGCCGGCAACCTGGCGTCATATTCGGTCAGGCAGACGAAATCGGCGAGTGCCGGGCGACGCATGGGGAACCCGGCGAAATCGGGCTGCACGAAGGCGGCCGCGAGCTGGCGCGCGCGATCGGCGCGGAAGTTCATGAACACCATCGCGTCGCCATCCTCGATACGGGCACCTTCGCCGATCACGGTCGGCTGCACGAACTCATCGTTCTCGCCACGCGCGTAGGCGGCATCGAGCGCCGCCAGCGCACCGGGCGCGACGTGCATGCCTTCGGCTTCGACCATCGCCCGCCATGCGGCCTCGACGCGCTCCCAGCGTTGGTCGCGGTCCATCGCGTAATAACGACCGGACACGCTGGCGATGCGCGCATTGCCGAGCTCGCCGCAGAGCGTTTCCAGCGCCTCGAGGCTTTCGCGCGCCGAGCGCGGCGGGGTGTCGCGGCCATCGAGGAAGGCATGCACCGCCACCCGTGGCACGCCGCGTCGCGCGGCCAACCGCAGCATCGCGAAGACATGCGCCTCGTGGCTGTGCACGCCACCGGGTGAGAGCAGGCCCATCACGTGCAGCACGCGGCCCTCGGCCTTCGCTGCCTCGCAGGCATTCACCAGCGCCGGGTTGTCGAAGAAGCTGCCATCCTCGATGGCGGCATCGATCCGGGTCAGGTCCTGGTAGACGATGCGGCCGGCGCCCAGGTTCATGTGGCCGACCTCGGAATTGCCCATCTGCCCGTCCGGCAGGCCGACGTGGCGGCCTTCGGTGTGGATCAGCGTGTGCGGACGCTCCTGCCAGAGCCGACGCCAGTTCGGGATGTCGGCGATCGCGAGCGCATTGTCGCGCGGGTCTTCGCGGTGGCCCCAGCCGTCCAGGATGAGCAGGACGACGGGCTTGGGACGCGAGGCGGCTTCGGGCATGACGTGGGAACCAGTGACTTATGGCGGATGCCCGCGTGCGGGCGATGTGGAATTGTAGTCCGCGAACGCTGCCCTCCCGGCATCACCGCTGAAGGAACACCCATGGCCCGGTTCGTCTCGCCCCTCCTCCTCGCCGCAGGCCTCGTGCTTGTCGCGCCCGCCATCGCCCAGGACCAGAGCAAGGTCAGCGATGACATCGCGGTGGCCGCTAACCAGCAGGCCGGCAACCTGACCACGGTGAGCGGCGATGTCGATCTGGCCGCCGGCGCGCGCAGCGGCAGCGTCACCACTGTGAGCGGTGACGTGGACATCGCAGCCAAGGTGACGGCCGGAGGCATCACCACGGTAAGTGGCGATGTCGATGGCGACGACGACGTGCGTGCCAGTGACGTGGAAACGGTCAGCGGTGACATCGAATTCGGTGCGCGTGCGGTCACCGGCGCGGCGGAAACGGTCAGCGGCAACGTGCGCTACGGTGACGGCAGCCGCCTGACGCAGGCGAACACGGTCAGCGGCGACGTGTTCATCGGTCGCGGCGGCCAGGTGGCGCGCGGCATCCACACGGTGAACGGCGCGATCGGCCTGGTGGCGAGCGAGGTGGCCGGCGACGTCACCACCTATGCCGGCGACATCACCATCGGTATCGGCTCGCACGTGCGCGGCAACCTGCTGGTGCGCAAGCCGAACAACGGTGGCGGCATCCGCATCGTCAACCTGCAGGTGAAGCCGCAACCGCCAAGGATCGTCATCGGGCCCGATGCCCGCGTCGATGGCAGCCTCACCTTCGAACATCCGGTCAAGCTGTACGTGCACCGCAGCGCACGGATCGGCAAGGTCAGCGGCGCGACGCCGGTGATGTTCGATACGCCGCGCCCACCAGCCGACTAAGCACAGGCGATCGCGCTACCATCGGGGCCTCGCACCGACGTGGAGTCCCCATGCTGCATCGCCCCCTGATCCTCGGCCTTGCCGTTGCGCTGGCCGCCTGCAAGCCCGCCCCCGCGCCGGAAGCTTCGGCGGCCGCCGCACCCGTGACGCCGGCGGCGCCGGCCGCGACCCACGCTTTCACCGCCGACATCAACAGCGCCGACTACGCGGAACTGGTGAAGACGCTGGCTTCCGATGAGTTCACCGGCCGCGCCCCGGGCACGGCCGGCGAGGACAAGACGGTAGATTACATCAAGGCGCAGTTCGAGCGCATCGGCCTGCAGCCGGGCAACAACGGTGACTGGTTCCAGAGCGTGCCGATGGTGGTGACCGAGGCCGATCCCTCCACCACGATGAGGATCGTGCTGGACGGCAAGACACGTGAGTTGAAGTTCGGCCCGGACATGGTGATCGGTACCCGCACCGGCCAGACGGACGTGAAGATCGACGGCAGCGAGATGGTCTTCGTCGGTTACGGCGTGGATGCGCCTGAGCAGCAGTGGAACGATTACGCCGGCGTCGACGTCAAGGGCAAGACGGTGGTGATGTTCGTCAACGACCCGGGCTTCCACGCGCAGGACCCGGAGCTGTTCGAAGGCAAGCGCATGACCTATTACGGGCGCTGGACCTACAAGTTCGAGGAAGCCGCGCGCAAGGGCGCGGCCGCGGCGATCATCATCCACGACGATGCCGGCGCCTCCTATGGCTGGGACGTGGTGAAGAACTCCTGGTCCGGTCCGCAGCACGACCTGAAGGCCAGCGACGATCCCGAGCCGCGCCTGCCCGCGCAGGGCTGGATCACCGGCGAACAGGCCAGCACGCTGTTCGCCGACGCCGGCCTGGACCTGGAAGCGATGCGCGCGGCGGCCGGCAAGCGCGGCTTCAAGGCGATGCCGCTCAATGCCACGTTGTCCGTCGATCTCAAGAGCACCACCAAGGAGCAGACCTCGCGCAACGTCATCGGCTTGCTTCCGGGCAGCGAAACGCCGGACGAGGCCATCGTCTACATGGCGCACTGGGACCACCTCGGCCAGCACGAGGGGGAGACCGGGGACAACATCTACAACGGCGCGGTGGACAACGCGACCGGCGTCGCAGGCGTGATCGAGATCGCCGAGAAGTTCGCCCGCGGCGAGCAGAAGCCGAAGCGTTCGATCATCTTCCTGGCAGTGACGCTGGAGGAGTCCGGCCTGCTCGGTTCCAAGTACTACGTGGCCCACCCGGCGGTGCCGATGGACAGGACCGTCGCCGTCATCAACATGGATGCAATGCCGGTGGGTGGCCGCTCGAAGAACATGACCGTGGTCGGCATGGGCAATTCCGAACTCGAAACGCTGCTGGAGAAAGCGGCCAAGACGCAGAACCGCATACTGACCGCCGAGGCAACGCCCGAGGACGGCTTCTACTTCCGCTCCGACCATTTCAACTTCGCCAAAGCCGGCGTCCCGGCGCTGTACGCGAAGGGCGGCGACGACCTGCTCGAGGGCGGCACCGCCGCCGGCCAGGCGGTGGAAGGCGAATACCGCAAGAACCGCTATCACAAGCCCAGCGACGAGTACGACGCCAGCTGGAAACTCGACGGCATCATCGAGGACCTCAACGCGCTCTACATCGTCGGCGATGCCCTCGCCAACGAAGGCACCTGGCCGAACTGGCTGAAGACCAGCGCGTTCCGCGCCAAGCGCGACGCGATGATGGCGGGCAAACGCTGAGCGCAGCCACACCCGATGTATCGACGGCGCCTGCGGGCGCCGTCTTTTTCCCGGCCACGCCCGTGGGGCATGATGACGGCATCGCCCTGAAGGATGCACTGCCATGACCCTTGCCTATGCCTGCGTGCTGATCGCCGCCCTGCTGCCCTACGTCTGGACCATGGTTGCCAAGAGTGGCGGCAAGCGTTTCGACAACCGCGATCCGCGGCAGTGGCTGGAGAAGCAGGAGAACCCGCGCGTGCGCCGCGCCGATGCTGCGCAGAAGAACGCATTCGAGGCCTTTCCCGCGTTCGCTGCCAGCGTGCTGATGGCGCAGTTGGCCGGCGTGGATGCACAACGCATCGGCTGGCTGGCACTCGCCTTCGTTGTCTTCCGCGTGCTGCATGGCCTGTTCTACGTTGGCAATCGGGCCTCGCTGCGCAGCGTGGTGTGGTTCGGCGGCATCGTGTGCGTGATCGCGCTGATGGTGATGGCGCTGCTGCGCGTCGCCTGATCCTGCCCGCCTTCAGCGCTCCCCATCCAGCCCGAGCGCTGCCCGCACCGCCGCGACATCCTCGGCGTCCACCCGGCGCGCGGCGCGCGTGGCCGGATCGACGCAGCTGCGCCGCAACAGCGCGGGAGGCAGACTGCCAAGTCCGACGTGGCGGTGCTGCGTCACGTCGCCCGCCGCATCGGCCCGCATCCGCGCAAGCAATGCATCGCGATGCGCCGGCGAATACGCCTGCACCACCTCGCCGGTCGCGGCGTGGGTCAGGGTGAACATCGGCGCACGCACCCGCCACAGCTGGCCGCCGGCCACGAAGTCCGGCAGCCAGCGCGCGAAGTACAGCAGCATCAGCGCCTCAATGTGGACGCCATCGGCATCCGGGTCGAACAGCAGCACCACCCGCTCGAAGCGCAGTGGCATGGGCAGCAGCGCCTGCGCCTGGCCGGTCGGGTCGGCAAGCCCCAATGCGTCGGCCAGCTGCCGGTACAGCACGTTGCCACCTACCTTCGCGGCATCCGCACGCCAGGCATTGAGTGGCTTGCCCTGCAAGGGCAGCACCGCCTGCGTGCTTGCGTCACGCAACGCCAACAGCGAGCGTGCGGCCGATTCGCCCTCGACCAGGAACAGTTCGCAGCCGGCACCATGCCCGGTACTGTCGATCAGCCGGGCCTGCGATTGCGCGTGGCGTCCTGCGTTCATCGCGCCATCAGACCACGTCGCGTGCGCAACAGGTGAGACGGCCGAGGCGTAGCATCGAACCACTACCCACGACCCTCCACGCCATGGCCACCGACCGCAGCTTCATCGATTACGTTCTTGAACAGGTCGATCTCGGCGCGCGCCTGCGCTGCGGCCGCCTGTTCGGCGAGTACGCGCTCTATCTCGACGACAAGGTGGTCGCGTTCGCCTGCGACAACAGCCTGTTCGTCAAGCCGACCGCGGCGGTGGAGCAGCTCGCGCCCGGGCTGCCATGGCGGCCGCCCTACAAGATGGCGAAACCCCATCCTGTGGCCGATGAGCTGCTGGACGAAGGCGACGCGTTGCGCAGGCTGCTGCGCGCGGTCGCCGATGAACTGCCGGCACCGAAGCCGAAGCCCGCCGGGAAGAAGGCCGCGGCGAAAAAGCCCGCCAAGAAGTCGCCTGCAAGACCGGTGCGCTGATCAGTTCGCGACCAGCTTCACCCGCGCGAAGTTGCGCTTGCCGACCGCGATCACGCCCTCGAAGCCGGGCGCGAACAGCCGCGCGGTGTCCTCGAACACTTCGCCGTCCACCCGCACGCTGCGCTCCTTGAGCTTGCGGTTGGCCTCGGAGTTGCTTGGCGTGATACCAGCGGCTGTCAGCAGCGCGGCGCTGCGCCGGCCTTCGGCCGGCACCCCCACCTCCTGCAGCGGCAGGTTGGACACGTCGCCCTCGCCGCGCACCGCGGCATGCCAGCCCGCGATCGCGGTCTCGGCCGCAGCCGCATCGTGGAAGCGCGCGGCAAGTTCACGTGCCAGGCGCAGCTTGACGTCGCGCGGGTTCAGTTCACCGCGCTCGATCGCGCCACGCAGCGTGTTCGCCTCGTCTATCGAGATGTCGAAGCTGAGCAGGTCGATCCACTTCCACATCAACGCGTCACCGATCTTCATCGTCTTGGTGACGATGTCGATCGCCGGCTCATCGATGCCGATGTAGTTGCCGAGCGACTTCGACATCTTCTGCACGCCATCGATGCCCTCCAGCAGCGGCATGGTCAGCACGATCTGCGGCTTCTGCCCGGCCGCTTCCTGCAAGGCGCGGCCCATCAGCAGGTTGAACTTCTGGTCGGTGCCACCCAGTTCCATGTCGGACCGCAACGCGACCGAGTCGTGGCCCTGCGCCAGCGGGTAGAGGAACTCGTGGATCGAGATCGGCTGCTGCGCGGCGTAGCGCTTGGCGAAGTCATCGCGCTCGAGCATCCGCGCAACGGTGAGCTGGCCGGCCAGCCGCACCATGTCGGCGGCGGTCATCTTGTCGAACCACTCGCTGTTGAAGCGCAGTTCGGTCTTCTCGCGGTCGAGGATCTTGAACACCTGCGTGGCATAGGTTTCGGCATTCGCCAGCACGTCCTCGCGGGTCAGCGGCCTGCGGGTGGCGTTCTTGCCACTGGGGTCCCCGATCATCCCGGTGAAGTCGCCGATCAGGAAGATCACCTGATGGCCGAGGTCCTGGAACTGGCGCATCTTGTTGAGCAGCACGGTATGACCGAGATGCAGGTCGGGCGCGGTCGGGTCGAACCCGGTCTTGATCCGCAGCGGGCGGCCTTCCTTGAGCCGGGCCTCCAGTTCGTCGCGCTTGAGCAGCTCGTCGCTGCCACGGGCGATCAGATCGAGGGCTTCCTGGATGGACACTTCGGACACGATGGTTTCCTGAATACGCAGTATTGACGGGAGCGAATGGTAAATCTTCCGTTAAATTTGACCGACGTCAAAATTACCAATCAGATCAATGGTTTGACGCAGGCTTTTGAGGTCTTTATGGTACCGCGCTGACTCCGCCATCACATGGCGTGGAGATTGCTGAATGACCGCATCGAGCCCGCGCGACGCCCGACAACAACAACTGCGCGCCGCCCGCGCCGAGGCCCTCAAGCGATACGCACGGATGCCCCCGGGCTTCAGCGGCCGCTGGTCGCGTCGCCAGTGGGCGCACGCCAGCCTGTTCGCCAGCATCATCGCGCTGCTGGGCGCGCTGGTGCCGGGCTTCGACCATGCGTTGAGCCTGCCCGAGCATTCGCAGCGTGCCTCGCTGGCGCTCCCGCTGCCGAAGATCGGCCCGAAGCAGGCAGTGGCCGGTCCGACCCGCAAGGGCGACAGCTGGCAGGTGGTGAACGTGCGCGCGGGCGAGACCGCGAGCGCGATCTTCGAGCAGCTGCAGATCCCGAAGGCGGACCTGGCCCGCCTGCTCAAGTATCCGGGCGTCAACATGGAGATGCGCCGCCTGCGGCCGGGCGCGGAAATCTCCTTCGACCTGCCGCCGGGCGGCAAGCTGCGCGGCTTCCGCTACACGCGCCTGGGCGAGAAAGTGGAGCTGGACCTGACCGGCGAGAAGATCACCGAAACCGCGGTTCCACAGCAGGTGGACGTGCGCACCGTGGTGCTCTCGGGCACGGTCGGTGACTCGCTGTTTGAGTCCGCGCGCAAGGTGGGTCTGACCCGGCAGAACCTGAAGGAACTGACCGACGACATCTTCAAGTACGACATCGACTTCGATTCCGACCTCGGCGACGAGGACCGCTTCAGTGTGGTGGTCGACCAGACCTGGAAGGACGGCAAGCTGGTCGATACCGGCCCGGTGCTGGCTGCGACGATCACTGCGGACGGCAAGCTGTTCTCCGGCTTCCTGTTCGAGCGTGACGGCAAGCCCGGCTACTACACCGCCGACGGCCGCTCGCTGGAACGTCCGTTCATCCGCATGCCGATCCCCTACGCGCGCCTGTCCTCGGGATTCGGCGGGCGCCGCCACCCGGTGCTGGGCAAGTTCCGCATGCACAAGGGCGTGGACTACGCGGCGGGCACCGGCACGCCGATCATGGCCGCGGGCGATGCGCGGGTGAAGTCGGTCGGCTGGCACGGTGGCTACGGCAAGTCGGTCGAGCTTGACCACGGCCAGGGCAAGACGACCTTCTACGCGCACATGTCGCGCTTCGCCAATATCCGTCCGGGCCAGCGCATCGCCCAGGGCACGGTGATCGGCTACGTCGGCTCCACCGGCATGTCGACGGGCCCGCATCTGCACTACGAATTCCGCGTCAACGGCGCGCATCGCAACCCGCTGACGATGATGCTGCCGCCCCCCGCCCCGCTCTCCGGCGCGCTGCTGGCCGAGTTCAAGGGCGAGACCCGTCGCGCGCTCAACAAGATCCGCGAAGTCGAGAACATCGTGTTCCAGGGCGAGGACATCCGCGTGGCCGATGCCACGCCGGCGGCGAAGGATGCCAAGCGCGGTTGAGTTGTCCAGCTTGGACGATCGCGAACGCCGGCCCTGCGCCGGCGTTTGTGTTTGCGGCACACTGTGGCGATGACGCCTGCCTCCGACCTCTACCTCGGCCTGATGTCCGGCACCAGTGCCGATGGCATCGATTCCGCGATCGTTCGGTTCGCCGGCGGCAGCACCACCGACGCAGCGGCTACGCCACTGCAGGCCGAGGTACTGGCCGCGCGCACCCTGCCCTGGGACCCGGACGTGCGTGCGCGGCTGGTCTGGCTGGGCCAGGGCGGCGCACTCGATTCGCTCGATGAACTCGGGATGCT
This sequence comes from Pseudomonadota bacterium, assembly GCA_023393895.1. The sequence continues at coordinate 10,866 of JAEXBT010000106.1, read as the reverse complement.
GGATGCGCAGGTCGGTGAAGCCTTCGCGGAGGCCGCGCTGGCGGTATTGCGCGAAGCGGGACTGGCGGCGGGCGACATCGCCGCGATCGGCTCACACGGGCAGACGGTGCGCCATCGCCCGTACGAGGCGCATCCGTTCTCGCTGCAGATCGGCGACGCCGCGCGCATCGTCGAGCGCACCGGCATCACCACGGTCGCCGACTTCCGCCGTCGCGACATCGCTGCCGGTGGCCACGGCGCGCCGCTGCTGCCGGCCCTGCACCACGCGCTGCTACACGACGCGAAGGAGGATCGCGCGGTACTGAACCTGGGCGGTATCGCCAATCTGACGCTGCTGGCGCGGTCAGGTGACGTCCGCGGCTTCGACACCGGCCCGGCGAACGCACTGATGGACCTGTGGTGCCATGAGCACACCGGCCGCCCGTACGACGACGAGGGCGCCTGGGGCGCCACCGGCGCCGTGGACGAGGCGCTGCTGGCACGCCTGCTGGCCGATCCGTGGTTCGCGCAGCCGCCGCCCAAGAGCAGCGGGCGCGAGCATTTCCAGCGGGCATGGCTGGTGCCGAAACTGCGCGGAGACGAATCGGCGGTGGACGTGCAGGCAACCCTGCGCGCCCTGACCGCACACACGATTGCCGGTGCGCTGCAGTCGACCCAACCGGAGACGCGGCGGCTGCTGGTCTGCGGCGGCGGCGTGCACAACCCGGCGCTGATGCAAACGCTGCGGAAGGCGTTGCCAGGGGTGGCGATAGCATCCACCTCGGCGTACGGCCTTGACCCCGACCACATCGAGGCGATGGGCTTCGCGTGGCTCGCGCGGCAGACGTTGCTGGCCCTGCCCGGCAATATCGCTTCGGTCACCGGCGCGCGGGGCCCGCGCGTGCTCGGGGCGATTCATCCGGCCTGATGCGGCAGAGCCATGTCACTTGGCCAGCCGCGCCCCGCTGCGTCCTGCGCAACCCCTAGCTGGATGAAGCCCCGTCCTTCATCGTCGCCGGCGCTTCGCCATCCCCCAGATCGATGCGTGGCAAGAGCCAGAAGAACAACGCCACTGCCGGAATCGCGATCAGCGTGGTGATCCAGAAATAGGTGCCGTAGCCGGTCTGCTCGACGATCCCACCGGACACCGCCGACAGCAGCTTGCCCGGCAGCATCACCAGCGACGAGAACAGCGCGAACTGGGTCGCCGAGAAGCGCTGGTTGACCAGCGAGGTCAGGAACGCCGACAGCGCGGTGCCCTGGAACCCCTGCGACAGGTTGTCGATGGAGATCGCCAGCGTGAGCTTGCCAAGGTCGCCATTCGCGCCCTCCAGCCAGACGAAGACCAGGTTGCTCACCGCCCCGAGCACCACGCCGGCCAGCAGCGGCCAGCGCACGCCCCAGCGCGCGATCGCGATGCCCGCGATGAACACGCCAGCGATGCCGATCCACACCCCGTACAGCTTGCTGATCGTGCCGATCTCGGTCTTGGTGTAGTTCTGGTCCATGTAGAACGGCGCCATGATGCCACCGCCCAGCGACTGGTCCGAGATCTTGGAGATCAGGATGAAGGCGAGCAGCGCCGCGCCCACCGTCGGCCCGAAGCGGCGGAAGAAATCGGCGAACGGCTCGACCACGCCCTCGCGCATGCCTTCGCCCCAATTCTCGGTCTTGATCCGGTGCACATCCGGTTCGCGGGCGAAGAACACCGCGACCACCGGGATCAGCATGATCGCGGCCATCGCCCGGTAGACCATCGGCCACGGCAGATGGTCGGCCAGCACCAGCGCGAACATGCCGGTGATGATCAGCGCGATGCGGTAACCCAGCGAATAGGTCGCCAGCAGCGCGCCCTGATCCTGACGCGGCGCGATCTCCACGCGGTAGGCATCCACGCCGATGTCGAGCGTGGCACCGGCGAACGCCGCCACCAGCGTGACCCAGATGAACGGCGTGAGGTTGTCGGGAGTGAGCTGCGCCATCCCCAGCAATGCGGCAGCCACCAGCAGCAGCGCGAACAGGATCCAGCCACGCCGCAGGCCGAGCCGCCCGAATACCGGCAGCAACCAGCGATCCACCAGCGGCGCCCACAGGAACTTCAGCGTGTACGACAGGCCGGCGCTGGCGATCAGGGTGATCGCCTTGAGGTCGAGCTCGTTGTCCTTCAGCCAGTATGCCAGGGTGCCGGCCACCAGCAGGAACGGCAGGCCGGAGGCGAAGCCGAAGAAGAACATCGTCCATGCCGCGGGCTGGGTGAACGCCTGCCAGACCGAGGGCTTGGCTTTCTTGGCGGGGATGTCGTTCATGCGCGTCCGTGTCAGAAGGGATGGTCGTATTCGACCAGATACGGCGCGTGGTCGGAGAACTTCGGCTCGGGGAAGATCGTCGCCTCGCGGATGGTTTCCGCCAGCCGCGGCGTCACCAGCTGGTAGTCGATGCGCCAGCCCACGTTCTTGGCGCGCGCCGCGCCGCGCTGGCTCCACCAGCTGTACTCGACCGCATCGGGCTTGGCCACGCGGAAACTGTCCTTCCAGCCGCCGGCGCAGCGCTCGGACAGGCCATCGTGGTGGTCGTCATCGATCAGACCGGACAGCCACGCCCGCTCGTGCGGCAGGCAGCCGGAGTTCTTCTGGTTGCCGTTCCAGTTCCTGATGTCGTTGCGGGTGCGCACGATGTTCCAGTCGCCGCACAGGACGTAGTCACGACCGCTCGCCAGCCATTCGTCGAGGATGGGCCGCAGCCAGGCCATCACGTCTTCCTTGACGCCCTGGCGCACCTCACCCGAGCTGCCCGAAGGGATGTAGAAGCTCACCACCGACAGGTTGCCGAAGCGCGCCTCGATGTAGCGGCCTTCCTCGTCGAAATCCGTGCGACCCAGCGCGGTGCGGACCTCGTCCGGTTCACGGCGGCTGTAGATCGCCACGCCGCTGTAGCCCTTCTTCACCGTCGAGTCCCGGAAGAACGCCCGGTAGCCGGCGGGCAGGTAGTCCGGCACGCGCAGCTGGTGTTCCTGGGCCTTGGTTTCCTGCACGCACATCAGGTCGATGTCGCGGCCGGCGAACCAGTCGAAAAAGCCCTTGCTGGCCGCCGAGCGCAGGCCGTTGGCGTTGAAGCTCAGGATGCGCATGCGCTTTCCGGCGGGGATGTGGGACGATGATAGCAACCACCCGCCAGCGCTCCGCCGATGTCCGATTCCGTGCTCATCCACGTCGCCCCGGTCACCCCGACCCTCGCCGTCGGCGTGCGCGCGGTGGAGGTTTCACCCGAGCAGGCGCCCTACGTCGGCAACATGGCGTTCAACCTGGCCGATGCGGAAACCGACCCGCTGTCCGAGCCAATGGCGATCCTCGCCAATGGCCGGGTGATCGGCTTCTACCGCATCGACCTGGCACCGCGTGCGGTGCTCGGCCATGACCTGGGCGTTCCGCACGCGGGCATCCGGGCGTTCTGCATCGACGCACGCCAGCAGGGTCGCGGCTACGGCGCGCGTGCGGTCCAGGCACTGACTGCCGACCTGCAACGGCGTCATCCCGAACGGCGCCTGCTGGTACTGGCCGTGCACTGCCGCAACCGCATCGCCATCACCACCTACCTGCACGCCGGTTTCATCCACAATGGCCAGTACGTTCCCGGCGGACGCGCCGGCCCGCAACAGATCATGATCCGCGCCCAGGCAGCCCCATGACCCCGGACCACCGCACCCGTTTCCTCGAGGCCGCGCTGCGCGCCGAGGCCCTGCGCTTCGGCACGTTCACGCTCAAGTCCAGCCGCGAGAGCCCGTATTTCTTCAACGCCGGCCGCTTCGATTCCGGTGCCGCACTGGCTGCGCTCGGACGTGCCTACGCCGACGCGATCGCCGACGCGGGGCTGGATTTCGACGTGCTGTTCGGGCCGGCCTACAAGGGCATTCCGCTCGCCACCACGACCGCCTGCGCGATGGCCGCCGATGGCCGTGACGTGCCTGTCGCGTTCAACCGCAAGGAAGCCAAGGCGCATGGCGAAGGCGGCCAGCTGATCGGCGCGCCGCTGGCCGGCCGCCGCGTGCTGATCGTCGATGACGTGATCACCGCCGGCACCGCGATCGGCGAGGCGCTGGCGCTGATTGCCGAAGCCGGCGGCCAGGTGGCCGGCATCGTCATCGGCCTCGACCGCCAGGAGGTGGTCCGCGAGGGCGATCCGCGCTCCGCCGCACAGGCGGTGGCCGCCACGCACGGGGTCCCTGTGATCGCCGTCGCCAGCCTCTCCGACCTGCTAGATTTCTCCGCGGCGCGGCCGGAACTGTCGCAATGGCGCGATGCACTGGCCGCCTACCGCGAGCGCTACGGCGCCATCGATCTCCCGCAAGGAACACCGACATGAAGCCCCTGCTGTTGTCCACCAGCCTCGTCATCGCGCTCGCCGCCACCGCATCCGCGGGGCTGGCGCAGAACAGCGGCGCTCAGAAGAAGCTCTTCTGCTGGGACGAAGGCGGCCGGCGCGTCTGTGGCGACGCGCTTCCGGCCTCCGCTGTGGACAAGGCGCGCACCGAGGTCAGCGCCCGCAGCGGCCTGCCCGGCAACCGCATCAACCGCGCACTGACCGAGGAAGAGCGCGCCCAGCTGTCCGTGCAGCAGGCCACCGCTGCCGAACAGGCCGAGGCCGCCGCCGCCGAGCGCCGACGCGACCTGGCGCTGGCCGAGTCCTACGATTCCGAAGACGCGCTGCGTCAGGCCTACCGGATCCGCTACGAAATGGTGGAAGAGGGCCTGAAGACCTCGCGGATGGCCGTCGACAACCAGCGCCGCAGCCTGCTGCAGATGCTGGAAGCCGCCGCCGATGCCGAACTGAAGGGGGGCAAGGTGCCGCCCAAGCTGGCGCAGAACGTGCTGACCCAGCGCGCCTCGGTGGTCGAGGCGATGAATGTCCATCGCATCCAGCAGGAAGAGCGTGCGGCGCTTGATGGCCAGCTCGAGGAGGCGCTCGCGCGCTACCGCAAGGCGAAGGGCATCGAGGCACCGGCGACCGTCGTCAGCCCGCCGACGCCCCCGGCACCCGCTCCCGCGGGCTGAGGCCGCTTCCGCTCAGAACGGAAGTGCCAGATCCGGCTCGAGGGCGACCAGCCGGTCGCGGAACTGCTGCTGGATCCGCGCCAGACCAGCGGCATCGTCTGCTTCGAAGCGCAGGACCAGCATCGGCGTGGTGTTGGACGCGCGCAGCAATCCCCAGCCGTCCGGCCAGTCGGCACGCAGTCCGTCGATGGTGGTCGAGCGGGCACCCTCGAAATCGCCCTCGGCGGCGAAACGTGCGACGAACGCGTGCGGATCGGCCACCGGCACCTTCAGTTCCGGTGTGCTGACGCCCTCCGGGATCTCCGCGAACACCGCATCGGCACCCTCCTCGCGGGCGGCGAGGATCTCCAGCAGGCGGGCAGCGGAATAGATGCCGTCGTCGAAGCCGTACCAGCGCTCGCGGAAGAAGAAGTGGCCGCTCATCTCGCCAGCCAGTTCGGCCTCGGTCTCGCGCATCTTCGCCTTGATCAGCGAATGCCCGGTCTTCCACATCAGCGGGCTGCCGCCGTTGCGCAGGATGAACGGCATCAGCGCGCCACTGCATTTCACGTCATAGACGATCACCGCGCCCGGCTGGCGTTCCAGGACGTCGGCGGCGAACAGCATCAGCAGACGGTCGGGAAAGATGTTGGCCCCGGCCGGGGTGATCACGCCCAGGCGGTCACCGTCGCCATCGAAGGCGATGCCAAGGTCGGCGGCGTGCGCGGCCACTTCGCGCTGCAGGTCGACGAGGTTGTGCGGCTCGCTCGGATCAGGGTGATGGTTGGGGAAGTCGCCGTCGATCTCGCAGTACAGCGGAACGACCTCCGCACCGATCGCCTCGAGCACGCGCGGCCCCAGTTCGGCAGCCGCGCCGTTACCGGCATCGACCACCACCTTGAGCGGACGCTGCAGGCGGATGTCGGCGGCCACGCGCGCGATGTAGTCCGCGGCCATGTCGCGGCTGTCAAGCCGGCCCGGCGTCGAAGCCCGGTGGATGCGACCGCCGGCCAGCCGCTCGTGCAGGCCGGTGATGGCCTCGCCCGAGAGCGTCTCGCCGCCGACAACGATCTTGAAGCCGTTGTAGTCGGGCGGATTGTGGCTGCCGGTGACCGCCACGCAGGAACCGTTGTCCTCCTGTGCCGCGGCGAAATAGACCAGTGGCGTGGGCGCCAGCCCGATGTCGAGGACATCGGCACCGGTGCTGCGCAGGCCGTCGATCAGCGCACCGGCGAGTTCCGGACCCGACAGCCGGCCATCACGACCCACCACGATGCGGCGCAGGCTCTTTTCGTGCATCAGCGAACCGATGGCCTGGCCGATCGCACGCGCAACATCCGCATCCAGCGTCTGCCCGACTACGCCCCGAATGTCATAGGCGCGGAAGATGCCACGGTCGGGCAATGGCCCATCAAAGGTGTCCAGTGCAGCCACCGTGATGTCGGTCGGCGGAGCTTCCTCCAGAGCGACATCCGGGATCACCGGCGCCATCGCGCCTTCCGTTTCCCTCGCCAGCGGCACCGCATCCGGGATGACCGGTGGCGGCACCCTGGGCTCGGCAGCCAGGGCCTGTTCCAGGGTCATCGCCTCGACTTCCTCACCGGCGCCATCGGACCGCGTGCCGCGACGCGCACGCAGCGCAGGCCATGCCAGCATCGCGGCGGCCAGCAGCAACAGCACGCCACCGGCAACCAGGCTGGCCAGCCCTTCCAATCCGAACGGCCCGGGCTGCACGAAGGGTGCGCCCGCGACCACCCGCAACGTGCTGCCCGGCACCTTGGCCGCCTTGGCCTCGGCGCTGCCCGACAGGTCGGCCGCACCGGTTTCACCGATCACCGTGGCCCCTTGCCGCAGCGCCAGGTAGCCGCTGCCGGCATCGGTTGCGGAAAGCGCGGCCAGCAAAGGTTGCAATGGATAGGTGCCCAGTGCGACCTGGCCACCTGCCAGCGGCACCGCCGCGACGATCGCATTGCCCTTGGCCGCGCGCGCGATGCGGGCTTCGGCCTTGCCACTGGCGAGCGCCGCTTCGGCGACCGCCAGCTTGCCGTAGCCGGTGCCCGGCAAGCCGGCATAGGCGGCCTGCAGGTCGGCCGGCAGCACCGCGGTTTCCTGCGCGCCCTTGGCCGCGGCACGGAACGCCTGCGCCTGCGCCAGCGGGTCGGCCGCCGCGATGACCGCGGGATCGGCTGCCGCCGCAGCGACGTTCTTCCTGGCCTGCGCCAGCACCTGGCCCGCCCGCCCAGCCAGCTGGTCGCGCTGCTCGGCCACTTGCTCCGCCACCGCGTCCGCCCGCCACTGGCGGATACCGGCCCACAGCAACCATGCGCCCAACAGCGCCAGCAGCAGCGCCAGCAGTGGCAGCACCCGGTTCGAAGCGCCTCCCGCCAGCGAAATCCCGGGCAGCCTGCGTGCTTTCTCGTTCATCATCAACCCCGTCATTGCACGCCGGTATGGCCGAAACCGCCGGCTCCGCGCGCGCTTGCCTCGAACTCATCCACCACCTGCAGCGTGGCACGCACCACCGGCAGCAGTACCAGCTGGGCGATGCGATCCCCGGGCTGCATCGTAAAAGGCTCGCGGCCGCGATTCCACACGCTGATCATCAGCGGACCTTGGTAATCGGCATCGATCAACCCGGTGCCGTTGCCGAGCACGATGCCGTACCGGTGGCCGAGACCCGACCGCGGCAGGATCACCGCGCACAGCGCCGGGTCGGCGATGTGGATGCTGATTCCGGACGGCACCAGTGCCGTCTCGCCGGGCCCCAGCAACAGTGGCGCGTCCAGGGCGGCACGCAGGTCGAGGCCGGCGCTGGCCTCGGTCGCGTAGGCCGGCAGCGGCCACTCGGCGCCGAAGCGCGCATCCAGCACTTTCAGTTGCAGCACGTGGTGCATCAGGGCAGTTCCTTGTCGATCAGGTCGAGCAGCATGGTGGCGACCTCGTCCTTCGAAGCAGGACCGATCACCGTTTCTCCATCGCGCCAGAACACCTGCAGCGTGTTGGCATCGGCCTCGAAGCCGCTGCCGGCCACGCCGACCCGGTTGGCGCAGATCATGTCGAGGCGCTTGGCTTCCAGCTTGCCGCGCGCGTAGCGCTCGACATCGTGCGTCTCGGCGGCGAAGCCGACCACCCGGTGCGGCCGCTGCGCGTGCGCGGCGACCTCGGCGAGGATGTCGCGGGTGCGGATGAGCTCGAGCGTGAGTGTGTCACTGCCCGGCGTCTTCTTCAGCTTGGCTGCGGCGACCGACGCCGGGGTGAAATCGGCTACCGCCGCGGCACCGATGTAGAGATCGGCGGGCAGGGCATCCATCACCGCCGCGTGCATGTCGGCAGCGCTGCGCACGTCGATGCGGCGTACGTCTTCAGGCGTCGGCAGCTGGACCGGGCCGGCGACGAGCACCACCTCGGCGCCGCGCGCGGCGGCGGCGCGGGCGATCGAAAAGCCCATCTTGCCGCTGGAGCGGTTGCCGATGAAGCGGACCGGATCGATGTCCTCGTAGGTCGGACCGGCGCTGACGATGACCCGCATGCCGGCGAGTGTCACGGCGCCTCCATCACTGCGGCGAGGATCTCCGCCGGCTCGCTCATCCGCCCCGGTCCGGTCTCGCCACAGGCCTGCGCGCCCACGCCCGGCCCGATCACGCTAACGCCGCGCGCGCGCAGGGTGTCGATGTTGGCCTGCGTGGCCGGGTGCAGCCACATCCGGTGGTTCATCGCAGGGGCGACGAACACCGGCGCAATGGTCGCGAGGCAGAGCGTGGACACCAGGTCGTCGGCCAGCCCATGCGCCAACTTCGCGAGGGTGCTCGCGGTCGCCGGCGCGATGACGATCGCATCCGGCCAGCGTGCCAGTTCGATGTGGCCCATCGCCGCCTCTGCGGCTTCATCCCACAGGCTTTGCCGTACCGGATGGCCGGACACCGCCTGGAAGGTTGCCGCGCCGACGAAGCGCGTGGCGTTGTCGGTCATCGCCACCTGCACGTCGCTGCCGCCCTCGCGCAGGCGCCGGACCAGTTCGACCGCCTTGTAGGCCGCCACGCCGCCACAAACGCAGAGCAGCACGCGCGGGAATCGGGGCGCATTCACGGTCGGGGAATTCCTACATCGAATCAGGCATCCAGCTTACCCGATGGGGCACGCCGCTCCGATGACGCCCGGTGTCCCGCCGGCGCAGGCTGGAGGCCTCCGATCAACGAGCCCACCATGCACATCCGCGACTGGCCCCGCGACGAACGTCCGCGCGAGAAGCTGCTCAAGCAGGGCGCCACCGCGCTCTCCGATGCCGAGCTGCTGGCGCTGTTCCTCGGCTCGGGACTGAGCGGGCAGGATGCCGTCACCACCGCGCGTGGCCTGCTGGCCGAACACGGGCCCCTGCGTCGACTGCTCGAACTCCCGCCCAAGCAGATGTCGAAGCTCAAGGGCATCGGGCCGGCGCGTGCCTGCAAGCTGACGGCGGCGCTGGAGCTGTGCAACCGCTTCATGGCCGCGGGGCTGGAGCGCGGCGAGGCGCTGTCGGATCCGTCCGCGGCCGGTCGCTACTTCGGCCAGCGCCTGCGCAGCCGGGTCAGCGAGGTGTTCGCCGCGTTGTTCCTCGACAGCCGCCATCGCGCGCTGGCTTTCGAGGAACTGTTCACCGGCACCATCGACGGCACCGAGGTGCATCCGCGCGAGGTCGTGCGGCGCGCGCTGGCGCACAACGCCGCCGCGGTGATCGTCGGCCATAACCATCCGAGCGGCAATCCGGAGCCAAGCGCGGCCGACCGCGCGGTGACCCACAGCCTGAAGCACGCCCTCGGCTTGGTGGATGTGCGCCTGCTTGATCATTTCGTGATCGCCGACGGCCCTCCGGTCTCGCTGGCGGCACGCGGCTGGTTGTAGGCGGGTAGCGGGCGGCGTCTCCCCAGCCCCGCCCGCCGACCCGCATTTTTCTGTCCGACACACTGTTTTTTCCGCGGCATGGCCGCCTGCCGGTAAACTGGCGGGCCGCATGCATCCCTCGCGTCTTCCTTCGTGAAATCCCAGCTCAAGTCCCTGGTCGACCGGGGCATCGATGCCCTCCGCGCGGCCGGCACCCTGCCTGCAGACGGCGCCACGCCCGACTTCGTGATCGAGCGCCCGCGCGACACCAGTCACGGCGACTTCTCCACCAATGCGGCGATGCTGCTGGCCAAGGCCGCGCGCAGCAATCCGCGTGCACTGGCGCAGTCTCTGGTGGAGGCGCTCCCGCAGGACCCGACGATCGCGCGCGTCGAGATCGCCGGGCCCGGCTTCATCAATTTCCACCTGGCGCCCACCGCATGGCAATCGGTGGTGCACGCGGTCCATGCCGCAGGCGACGCGTTCGGCCGCAACGACTCGGGCGCCGGCCAGACGGTGGGCGTCGAATACGTCTCGGCCAATCCGACCGGCCCGCTGCATGTCGGCCATGGCCGCGCGGCGGCGATCGGCGACTCCATCGCCCGCATCCTCGCCGCCAACGGCTGGCAGGTGGTGCGCGAGTTCTACTACAACGACGCCGGCGTGCAGATCGAGAACCTCGCGAAGTCGGTGAAGGCGCGCATCGATGGCCTGAGGCCCGGCGATGCCGACTGGCCCGCGGAGGCCTACAACGGCGACTACATCGCGGATGTCGCCGCCGCCTACCTGCGTGGCGAGTCGGTGGGGGTCGATGGCGAGACCATCGCCAGCGCGAAGGACGCGGGCGACATGGACGCCATCCGCCGCTTCGCGGTCGCCTGGCTGCGGCGCGAGCAGAACGCCGACCTCGACGCCTATGCGGTCGCGTTCGACAACTACTTCCTCGAATCCTCGCTGTATGCCGACGGCAAGGTGGAGGACACCGTCGCCGAGCTGGTCCGGC
>JAEXBT010000101.1 GCA_023393895.1 Pseudomonadota bacterium | reverse complement strand
GGGCGAAACCCGCATCCCGGGCCTGGCCGACCTGTTCGTCGCCACCATGAAGGGGACCTACGCATGAATGCCATCGTCAATGAAAGCCGCGTGCCGAGCCGCACCACGCCGCATGCCACCCACAAACTCAAGTGGCTGCTCAAGCGCGAACTGTGGGAACACAAGGGCGGTTTCCTGTGGGCTCCGTTGATTGCCGGGCTGATGTCGCTGGTCTTCACCCTGATCGGCGGCGGCATCGGCCAGTACGCGATGAAACGCTTCGACGGCAAGGTCGTGGTAGGCAACCAGGAGATGCCGCTTTCTCAGGTGGACTGGAACCGGCTGATGGCCGATGCCTCGCCCAGCGACCTGCGCCAGTATGCCGAGGGCATCAATCTCGCCACCCTGATGCTGTCGACCTGGCCGATGCTGGTATTCGCCTTCGTCGTGTTCTTCTACCTGCTCGGCAGTCTGTACGACGAGCGCAAGGACCGCAGCGTGCTGTTCTGGAAGTCGATGCCCGTATCCGACGGCCTGACCGTGCTCAGCAAGGTGATCACCGCCCTTATTGTGGGTCCGCTGATCGCCATCGCGATCACCTTGGGCGTCATGCTCGCCAACGGGCTGCTCGCCAGCCTGTTCATCGCGATCAACGGCGGCAACCCCTTCACCATCTACTGGTCGCACCTCTCGCTGCCCACGCTGTTCGCCGCCACGTTCGGCTGGCTGCCGGTGTACGCGATCTGGGCGCTGCCGACTGCCGGCTGGCTGATGCTCTGTTCGGCCTGGGCCAAGCGGGCACCCTTCCTGTGGGCGATCCTGGTCCCACTGTTCGCCGGCACCGCGATCAGCACGGTCAATGGCATCGCCGATGGCTTCGGCGGCAGCCGCGGTCACGTGGTCGGCGAATGGTTCTGGTCGAACGTGGTGCTACGTGCGCTGACCGGCACCTGGCCTGGCAGCCACTTCCTCGGCTACACCGGCACACCCGAGCTCAAGCGTCTGATCAGCAGTTCGGATGCCCTGTGGGGGATGGATGGCGTGACCACCGGGTGGCACCTGTTCGCCACGCCACAGCTGTGGATCGGCGCGATCGTCGGCGTCCTGATGATCCTGCTCTCCATTCGTCTGCGCCGCTGGCGCGACGAAGGCTGACCTTCCCGTCCTCATTCCAGGAGAACGCGACCATGAAACTCCGCATCCTCGCTCCCGCCCTGATCGCCGCGGCACTGCTGGCCGGCTGCAACAACGACGGCAACCGCGGCACACCGGCATCGACCACGCCTCCCGCGGGCGATCCTGGCGCACAGACCGCGCTGGGACGCACCGTAGAGAAGGCGATGGCCGAAGCGCGCCGCAAGCTAGAGACCGGGAACATCACGATCAATGGTCGCGATGGAGGCCTGCACATCGGTCGCCATGGCATCGGCAAGCAGGATCCCGGCCTGCCGAAAGCGGAGCTCACGCCCGCCGGGGATTTCCTGATCGACGGTCAGGCGGTTTCGCTCGATGCGCGCCAGCGGCAGCTGGTCCTCGATTACCGCGCACGCCTGATGGATGTGATCGGCGCCGGCATGGCCGTCGGCGCCAAGGGCGCGGACCTCGGCATGCAGGCCGCCGGCGAGGCGATGAAGGGCATTTTCAGTGGCAACATGGACCAGCTAGAGCAACGCATCGAGGCCGAAGCGAAGAAACTGGAAGCCGATGCGCGCCTGATCTGCCAGCACCTGCAGCCCTTGCTGCAGGCGCAAGGCGCGCTGGCCGCAGGCGTGCCGGAGTTCGTGCCCTATGCGTCACTGGAGCAGACCGACATCGATGACTGCATGAAGGGGAACGGCACCACGGTGTTCACCGGCAACGCCGGCACATCCAAGGACGAGATACGTACAGAAGTCCGCGACCGCATCCGGGACAGCATCCGCGGTGTTGCCCAGAGTTCGGGGTTAGCCAGCACCGGCACCGGAGACGTCGTCACGGTTGATGGGATCCGATTCCTGTTGCCGGCAGGTGGTGTAGAGACCGAAACGCGCAATGGCGAGACATCCATTCGCGTGAGCAACGGCCTGCGGGTCCGGCTCGACGACAGCGGCTTCCACGTCAACGGCGAACGCTACCCCACGCCTGCACGTGGCAGCGAAGTCGATCTGCGCGTTGGCGGCACGGTGAGGATCGACGGCAAGACTGTCGCCGCCGAGTGACCGGCTTCACCCGGCCAGGCCGCCCTCGGTGAGCCGCGCCGGGTCGAGCAGCTGCTCCAGTTCCGTTTCCGGCAGCCCGCTGTCCTCGCGTGCCACCTCCATCATCGGGCGATTCTCGGCGTAGGCGCGCTTGGCGATCGCCGCGGCCTTCTCGTAGCCGATGACCGGGTTCAAAGCGGTCACCAGGATCGGATTGCGCACCAGCGCCTCGCCGACGCGCTCGCGGCGTACGCGCAGCCCATCGATCGCGCCCGAGTCCAGCGCGCGCATCGCCCCGCCCAGCAGGTCGCAGGTATCCAGCAGGTTGCAGCCGAGCAGCGGCAGCATCACGTTGAGCTGGAAATTGCCACTCTGCCCGGCCACGGTGTTCGCCGTGTGCAGGCCCATCACCTGCGCGCAGGCCATCGCCGCGGCTTCGGGCACCACCGGATTGACCTTGCCGGGCATGATCGAGCTGCCCGGCTGCAGCGCGGGCAGTTCCACGTCACCCAGCCCGGCGAGCGGGCCGGAGTTCATCCAGCGCAGATCATTGGCGATCTTCATCAGCGCCACCGCCAAGGCATTGAGCTGACCGGAGAGCTCGACGAGATCATCCTGCGCGGCCAGCCCCTCGAAGAGATTGGCGGCCTGCACGAAGCGCACGCCGGTGGCCGAGGAAAGCGCCCGCGCCACCTTGCCGCCGAAGCGCGGATCGGCGTTGATGCCGGTACCGATCGCGGTCCCGCCGATCGGCAGTCGTCGTACCCGTTGCAGGCTGTCCTTGAGCCGCGCCTCTGCCGAATCGAGTTGCGCGATCCATGCCCCGAATTCCTGGCCGAAGGTCATCGGCATCGCATCCATCAGGTGGGTACGGCCGGTCTTGACCACGCGGCCATGGCGCCGCACCAGCGCCCGGATGCGCGTGCGCAGCCCAGCCAGGTCGGCGAGCAGGCCTTTCTGCACCGCGACGACAGTGGCGACGCGGATCGCGGTGGGGATGGTGTCGTTGGAGCTCTGGCCCAGGTTGACGTGGTCGTTCGGATGTACCGCCAGCCGCGCGCTGCTGGCGATGTGCGCGATGACCTCGTTGAGGTTCATGTTGGTCGAGGTGCCGGAGCCGGTCTGGTAGCGGTCGACCGGGAACTGGTCCTCGAACTCGCCGCCCCCGATCAGGGTCGCAGCACTGATGATCGCGTTGCCGCGACGGACATCGAGCAGGCCCAGCGCCATGTTGCTCTCGGCCGCCGCCATCTTCACCACGGCCAGCGCACGGATCAGCGCGGCGTGCATCGGCAGCCCGGAAATCTGGAAGTTGTCGATCGCGCGCTGGGTCTGTGCGCCCCAGAGCGCATCGGCAGGAACCTCCAGCGTGCCCATGCTGTCGTGTTCGGTGCGGGTGATCGATCGCTTGCTGGCCATCGTGCGGCTCCTTGCAGGGGACCGCTAGCCTAGCGTCGCGCCCGTTTAGAATGGGCGAACTCCCATTCCGCCACCCGCCATGTCCCACGCCCTCACTGCCCTGTCCCCGCTCGATGGCCGCTACGCCGGCAAGGTCGATGCACTGCGCCCGATCTTCTCCGAGTACGGGCTGATCAGGGCACGGGTGAAGGTGGAAGTGGAGTGGCTGCTGGCACTGGCTGGCGAGGCCGGCATCGCGGAACTCCCACCCTTTTCCGCTGCGGCGAAGTCGAAGCTGCAGGCGTTGGCGAATGATCTTTCGCTGGAAGACGCCGCGCGCGTCAAGGCCATCGAGGCCACCACCAACCACGACGTGAAGGCGGTCGAGTACCTGATCAAGGAGCGACTGAAGGACGATGCCGAGCTGGGGCCGGCACTGGAATTCGTCCATTTCGCCTGCACCAGCGAGGACATCAACAATCTGTCCTACTCGCTGATGCTGCGCGACGCCCGCGACACCGTGGTGCTGCCGAAACTGGACGCACTGATCGCCAGCCTGCGCGCGATGGCCCACCAGCACGCCGCATTGCCGATGCTCTCGCGTACCCACGGACAGACCGCCTCCCCCACCACCGTGGGCAAGGAAATCGCCAACGTCGTCGCGCGCCTGGACCGCCAGCGCGAGGTGCTGGCGACACTGCCGATGCCGGGCAAGATCAACGGCGCGGTCGGCAACTACAACGCGCACGTGGCCAGCTATCCCGACGTCGACTGGCCGGCGTTCTCGCGCCGTTTCGTCGAATCACTGGGGCTGACGTGGCAACCCTACACCACCCAGATCGAGCCGCACGACGGGATCGCAGAACTCAGCGACGCGATGAAGCGCATCGACACCATCCTCATCGATTTCGCCCGCGATGTCTGGGGCTACATCTCGCTCGGCTACTTCAAGCAGAAGCTCAAGGAAGGCGAAGTCGGCTCCTCGACCATGCCGCACAAGGTCAACCCGATCGACTTCGAGAATGCCGAAGGCAACCTCGGCATCGCCAACGCGCTGTTCGAGCACTTCGCCGCCAAGCTGCCGGTTTCACGCTGGCAGCGCGACCTCACCGACTCCACCGTGCTGCGCGCACTCGGCACCGCGTTCGGCCATGCGCTGATCGGTTTCGATGCGCTTTCCCGCGGTCTCGGCAAGCTGGAAGTGAACCCGGACCGCCTCGCGGCCGACCTCGACGCCTCGTGGGAAGTGCTCGCCGAAGCCGTGCAGACGGTGATGCGCCGCCACGGCCTGCCCAATCCGTACGAGCAGCTGAAGGCCCTGACCCGCGGGCAGGGCATCACCGCCGAATCGATGCGCACCTTCGTCGAACAGCTGGACCTGCCGGCGGAAGACAGGCAGCGGCTGATCGAGATGACGCCGGGTGCGTACACCGGTCTGGCCGAGCGGCTGGCGAAGGAGATCTGAGATGGCCACCCGCAGCATCGCCCCGATCGAAGTCGATGCCGCCAACGGCCCGCATCCGCTCGGCATGCCGCCGGCACAGTTCCTGCGCGAGTACTGGCAGAAGAAGCCACTGCTGGTCCGCAACGCCTTCCCGCGGTTCGAATCACCGATCACGCCGGAGGATCTGGCCGGCCTCGCCTGCGAGGAAGGCGCGCTCGCCCGCATCGTCCGCCACGACTGGGCCGCAGATGCGTGGCAGATCGAGAACGGTCCGTTTCCTGAAGAGAAGTTCCCGGACATGCCGCGGCAAGACTGGACGCTGCTGGTGCAGGACGTGGACAAGTGGGATGCCGACGTGCGCGGCCTGCTGGAGCACTTCCGCTTCCTGCCGCGCTGGCGGATGGACGACATCATGGTGTCCTTCGCGGCACCCGGCGGCTCCGTCGGCGCGCACATCGACAACTACGACGTGTTCCTGCTGCAGGGTGTCGGCCACCGCCGCTGGCAGATCGACACCCGGCCCTCCCCGGACGAAACCTACCGCGACGATGTCCCGTTGCGGTTGCTAAAGCACTTCGATCCGACCCACGACTGGGTGCTGGCGCCGGGCGACATGCTCTACCTGCCACCGGGCGTGCCCCACCACGGCGTTGCCGAGGACGCCTGCCTGACCATTTCGGTGGGACTGCGCGCGCCTTCGGCCTCCGAATTGCTTGAGCACTACGCCGAAACCCTCGCATTCGATGCCGACGAGCGCATCCGCTACGCCGATCCCGACCTGCAGCCTCCCAGAGACGACAGCGAGATCGACGACCAAGCGCTGGATCGGGCGCTGGCCGCGCTCAACCGCTTGCACTTGGCCGGGCGCGACGAGCTGGGCGAATGGTTCGGCCGCTTCATCAGCGCCTACCGGGTCGCCGAGGGACAGGCTCCGTCCCCTGTGGATGCCAGTGGGCTGGACATCGCCGACAGCCTGCGTGGCGGCACGCACTGGATGCGGCATCCCTACTCGCGCATGGCCTGGCGCCGGGCCGCGACCGATGCCCTGCTGTTCGCCAACGGCGCCGCGTTCCCGGCGGCGGTGGCGGACGCCCGCGCCCTTGCCGCGGCCAGCTCCGTGGATGCGACCTTGCTGGACGCACTGACCACCAAGGGGTGTGGCCTGCTGCAGCAATTGGCCGATGCGGGCCATTTCCTGCCGCTGCTGGAGGATGACGCATGACAGGCGAACCGGCGCGGCTCGACACCCAGGATGCGCTGGCCGGGGCCATCGCGGCACTGTGCGATGCGACCGGCCGCGACCTGATGGTCTACGTGCCCCGCCCGGATGCCCCCCTGTGGTCGTCGGCCGGCGTGGTCGATGCGCTGCGCGGCTTCGTCACCGCGCGCAGCCAGCGCCAGGTACTGCTGCTGTTCGGCCACCCCGAAACGCTGGCGCGCGACCATGCGCCGCTGGTGACCATTGCGCAGCGGCTCCCCAGCCTGATTCTGCTGCGCGCCGCCGACCCCGACTTCGCGCGTCCGGCCGAGCAGGCATTCGTCGCCAGCGACCGCGGCCAGATGCTGCTGTTCGACAGCGGAGATCGCCTCGCGGCAACTCGCACCGACGCCGGTGAGCGCGTCCGACCACTCGTCGCGCGCTT
The DNA here is from genome assembly GCA_023393895.1 of Pseudomonadota bacterium. Next base: position 899 of record JAEXBT010000101.1, on the reverse strand, counting down.
CGGTGAGGCATGGGAACGTGCCCGTCCGCTGTCGGAACTGCGCGCGCTGGGACTCTGAGCCGCTCCCGACGCCCATTCCACCTTGGTCTTGCTACCCCGCGATGCCGGGTGGGCCTATAATCCCAAGTTCCTTCAACCGGCCATTCAGCTTGGCGCCCGGCTGCCTGAAAACCTCCGGGAACCACCGATTGGCCCCTCGCAGAAGCAAGTGCCCCTGACATGGCGGATAGCCTCCTGAAGCAGTTTGCCCGGTCCTCCCAGTTCGGCGCCAATGCCGCCTATCTTGAAGACCTCTACGAGCAGTATCTGGCCGCACCCGAGAGCGTCGGCCCGAAGTGGAAACAGTACTTCGACGAGTTCAAGGGCCGTGAGGCCGGCGACGTACCGCACTCGGTCATAGCCGAAGCGGTGGCCGCCGCAGGCCGCGAGGCCAAGCGCGGCGTCGCCAGCAACTCGGCGGACTGCGGTGATGAGCGCGAGCGCAACGTCGGCCGCCTGATCACGGCCTACCGTGCGCGCGGGCACCTGGCGGCCAAGATCGACCCGCTCGACATGCTGGTGCATCCGGACGCGCCGGACCTGACTCTCGGCTTCCATCGCCTGTCCGATGCCGACCTCGGCAGCGAATTCAGCACCGGTGGCGTGGGCGGCAACGACCGCATGAAGCTGGGTGATCTGCTGGCCCGGCTCAAGGCCACGTATACCGGCGCGATCGGCGCGGAGTTCATGCACATCGCCGATGCCGAGCAGCGACGCTTCATGTACGAGCGGCTGGAAGCGGCGGCCGGCAACTACGGCCGCAGCAAGGAGGACAAGCAGCGCATCCTCGAACGCCTGACCGCCGCCGAAGGCCTGGAACGCTACCTCGGCACCAAGTACGTCGGCCAGAAGCGCTTCTC
>JAEXBT010000033.1 GCA_023393895.1 Pseudomonadota bacterium | reverse complement strand
GTCCAGGACCTGGCCCGTGCCGCCCGCTTCTATGAGCAGGTGCTTGGCCTCACGCTAGAGCCATTGGGTGAGCCCGGCGCCGACCCTGCCACCGAGGGCATGCAGATGATGGCGTTCCCCATGGACGAGAAGCGTCTCGGGGCCGGTGGCGCGCTGGTCAGGATGAAAGGCGTGCCATCGGGCGGCAGCACGATGGTCTACTTCGCATCGGAGGACTGTGCGGTGGAGCTGGGCCGGGTCGAAGCGGCCGGCGGCAAGCTCTTCAAGGAGAAGTTCTCGCTCGGACCGCACGGCTTCTGCGGTATCGGCATCGACCCGGACGGCAACATGTTCGGCGTGCACTCGACGAACTGAGGTGAGCGATGGCCATCGCCCCCAACACCGTATGCCTCTGGTACGACCGCGACGCGCTGGAAGCGGCCGAGTTCTACGCAGCTACATTTCCTGATACCTCAGTGGACGCCGTGCATCGTGCGCCGGCGGATTATCCCGCCGGCAGGCAGGGCGACGTACTGCTGGTGCAGTTCCGCGTGCTCGGGATTCCCTGCATCGGGCTCAATGGCGGGCCCGGGACCGCGCACGGGATGGCCTTCTCGTTTCAGGTCGCCACCGACGACCAGGCGCAGACCGACCGATACTGGGACGCGATCGTCGGCAACGGCGGCGAAGCCAATGCCTGCGGCTGGTGCCGTGACCGTTGGGGCGTGTGGTGGCAGATCACCCCGCGCGCCCTGACCCGGGCGGTCGCCCACCCCGATCCGGCGACCGCGCGTCGCGCGTTCGAGGCGATGATGACGATGCAAAAGATCGACATTGCCGCCATCGAGGCTGCAGTGCGCGGCGATTAGCCGGAGACCTGTCATGGACACCGCACCGATCACAGTCGAAGCCACACTCAACGCCCCGCTCGAGAAGGTCTGGGCCGCATGGAACACCCCGGACGACATCAAGCGCTGGAACACAGCCAGCGCGGACTGGCACACCACGGCTTCCTCCGTGGACCTGCGCGAAGGCGGCCGCTTCTCCTCACGGATGGAAGCGAAGGACGGCAGCTTCGCCTTCGATTTCGGCGGCACCTATGTCGCCGTCGAACCGAACAGCCACCTGCGCTACAGGCTCGACGACGACCGCCACGTCGACATCGATTTCATCGACCATGGCGATGGCCGCGTCACCGTCCGCGAGACCTTCGATGCAGAACGCACACACAGCCGCGCGCAGCAGCAACAGGGCTGGCAGGCGATCCTAGACAACTTCAGGCGCCACGTTGAGGCGATGCCATGAATCCGCCCCTGGTCACCCGCGGTCTCTACGTCAACCTGCCGGTCGCCGACCTCGCGCGCAGCCGTGCGTTCTACGCGGGCCTCGGCTTCGAGATCGATCCGCGCTTCAGCGACGACAACGCGGTCGCCGTGGTGTTGGGCCCGCATCAGGTGGTGATGCTGCTGCGCCGTGCATTCTTCCAGACCTTTACCGAGCGCGGCATCTGTGACGCACAGCGCGAGCTGCAGTGCCTGATCGCCATCCAGCTCGCCAGTCGTGAGGGGGTCGATGCGATCGTCGAAGCGGCGATCGCCCACGGGGGCAGCGAGGCCCATGAGGCCGAGGATCATGGCTTCATGTACCAGCGCGCATTCCATGATCCCGATGGCCATGGTTGGGGCCCGTTCTGGATGGATCCCGCCGGCATTCCCGCGCAAGACTGACTCACAGGAGACGATCACGATGAACCCTTATCTGAGCTTCACCGAGGGCGATTGCAAGGCCGCCTTCGATCACTACCAGGCGGTGTTCGGCGCAACCTGCCTGTTCACCCACACCTATGGCGAATCGCCGATGGCCGAGCATGCGCCCGATGGCGATGCTTCGCGGATCATGCATGCGACGTTGCAATTCCCGGACGGCTCGCTGCTGATGGGCTCGGACACGCCGCCCGAGCATGCGCGGCCCTTCGGCGGCTTCTCGCTGTCGGTCAATGCATCGAACGCGGACGACGCCGAGCGCTGGTTCGCGGGGATCTCGGAGGGAGGCACGGTGACGATGCCACTCGAGAAAACCTTCTGGGCCGAACGCTTCGGCATGTGCATCGACCGCTTCGGCGTGCCGTGGATGGTCAACTGCGAAAACCGCCAGGAGAAGTGAGCATGTATGTCGATGGATTCGTGGCACCGGTGAAGAGGGACAAGGTCGACGCCTATCGCGCGCTGTCGGCCAAGAGTGCGGCGGTCTGGAAGGACTTCGGCGCGATCGATTACGTCGAATGCGTCGCCGACGACGTGCAACCCGGCAAGCTGACCTCGTTCCCGCAGGCGGTGCAGCTGCAGGAGGACGAAGTCGTGGTGTTCTCATGGATCACCTACCCCTCCCGCGAGGTGCGTGATGCCTGCAACGCGAAGGTGATGGTCGATCCGCGGCTGCAAGGGCTCGACGGTGAGATGAAGGCGGTGATGGACATGCAGCGGATGTTCTGGGGCGGGTTCCGCAGCATCGTCGAGGACTGAGCCCGCTTCATTACTGTCGTCAGGCCTCAGCGCTCCGAATGCCCGGTCTGGTCGTACGCGCGTGGCGCCAGCAGGCTGGGCTGGATGAGGTCGACGAAGGCCCGCGCCTGCGCCGAGAGGAACTTGCCGCGCCGTTTCACCACGCCATAGCTGCGCGAAGGGAAGAACTTCGCCAGCGAGCGCGTCGCCAGGCGGACGCGATCGGCCTCGGTGATGCAGAACGCGGTGACGATGCTGATGCCTTGGCCCATCGCCACGTACTGCTTGATGACTTCCCAGCCGCCGACTTCCAGCGCGACCGTGTACGGCACCCGCGCGCGCTGGAATACGAGATCGATCAGCCGATAGGTGGTGAGGCGCTGCGGCGGCAGGATCAGTCCGTAGGGCGAGAGATCGGCCAGTTCAACGTCGCGCTGGGCGGCCAGCGGATGATCAGGCGGTGTGATCAGGACCGGTTCGAACTCGTGGACTGGCGCGTAGTCGAGGTCGGTGGGGACATCGAGCATCGAACCGAACGCCAGATCGACCTTGTCCGAGCGCAGCAGTTCAAGGCCGCCGGCGCCGGTCACGTTGTGCAGGCTGAGGCGGATCTCCGGATGCTGGGCGCGGAAGGCCGCGACGATCTGCGGCAGCAGGTAGAGGATGGTCGAGCTGCCGGCGGCCACGTGCAGCTCGCCGGCGTCCAGCCCGGCCAGCTTTTCGCGGAAGCCGGATTCCAGGCCATCGAGACCTTCCACCAATGGCCGCGCCATCTCGTAGAACAGTTCGCCTTCGCGGGTGAGGGTCAGGCGACGCGTGCTGCGATCGAACAGCCGCACGCCCAGTTCCCGCTCCAGTGCCTGCACCTGCAGGGTGACCGCGGGCTGGCTGAGGTAAAGGGCTTCGGCGGCGCGTGAAATGGAGCCGAGGCGGGCCACCTGACAAAAGGCGCGCAGCGGCTTGAGCCGGCTGCCCTTGTACGAAAAACGAGGAAAATCAGTCGCCTGTGCCATACGGACAAGGGCCGATATCAAAGTATTTGGTATTCAAATAATACATATTGACAACTCTGTTTTGTCAAATACATACGCCAGCGTAGATGTTGTGCGCCACAGCATCGGATGGAGCCAGGCGGCATGTCAGCGGTACTCAAACCCCAGGTGTCAGTGCAGCTCACCGCTCAGGTCGAGAGCCAGGACGAAATCCTTACACCGCAGGCACTGGCTTTCCTCACCGACCTGCACCAGCGCTTCGAGACCGAGCGACAGGGGCGGCTGGCGGCACGCGTGGAACGCCAGACGCTTTACGACGCGGGTGCCCTGCCTTCGTTCCGGCCCGATACCGCCGCGATCCGCGAAGGCGACTGGCGCGTCGCGCCGGTTCCCTCGGCCCTGCAGGATCGCAGGGTCGAGATCACCGGCCCGGTCGATCCCAAGATGGTCATCAACGCGCTCAACTCCGGCGCGCACTGCTACATGGCCGACTTCGAGGACAGCACCAGCCCGACCTGGACCAACCTCATCGAAGGCCAGCGCGCGATGCGCGATGCGGTCGCCGGCACACTGTCCTTTGCCGCGCCCTCCATCGAGGGCAAGCCCGGCAAGGAATACGCGTTGAAGCCGGAAGCCGAGCGCGCGGTCCTGATCGTGCGTCCGCGCGGCTGGCACCTCGATGAGAAACACGTGCTCGTCGATGGCGCGCGGATGTCCGCGTCGCTGTTCGACCTCGGCCTGTTCTGTTTCCACAACGCGGACGTGCTCGCTGCGAAGGATCGCGGACCCTACTTCTACCTGCCCAAGCTGCAGTCGATGGAGGAGGCCGCGCTCTGGAACGATGTGCTCGGCCACATCGAGCAGGTACTCGGCCTGCCGCATGGGCAGATGAAGGCGACGGTGCTGATCGAGACACTGCCGGCCGCCTTCGAGATGGACGAGATCCTGCACGCGTTGAAGGACCGCATCGTCGGGCTCAATTGCGGGCGCTGGGACTACATCTTCAGCTACATCAAGACGCTGCGCGCACATCGCGACCGCGTGTTGCCCGAGCGTGGCCAGGTCACGATGACCCAGCCGTTCCTCAAGGCCTATTCGGAACTGCTGATCCGTACCTGTCATCGTCGCGGCGCCCATGCGATGGGCGGGATGGCGGCGCAGATCCCGATCTCGGTCGATCCCGAAGCCAACGAAGCGGCGCTTGAGCGCGTGCGCGCGGACAAGCTGCGCGAGGTCAGCGCGGGCCACGACGGCACCTGGGTCGCGCACCCGGCGCTGATCCCGGTGGCGCGCGACATCTTCGATGCACACATGCCGCAGGCGCACCAGCAGCACGTCGCGCGCGAGGACGTGGCGGTCGACGCCGAGGATCTGCTGCGCCCGAGCCGCGGCACCATCACCGCCAAGGGCTTCGAGGGCAACGTCGAAGTCTGCGTGCGTTACCTCGCGGCCTGGCTCGATGGCAACGGCTGCGTGCCGATCCACTGGCTGATGGAGGACGCCGCGACCGCCGAGATCGCGCGCGCGCAGCTCTGGCAATGGCTGCATTTCGATGCCGATCCGGTCAAGCCCGGTCGCCAGCCCCTGCATCTGGACGATGGCACGCCGATGGACTGGGCACTGCTCGAACGCGCGCTGATCGGCCTGCCTTCGCGGCTCGCCGCCGAGTGCGAATTCCCGGGCAAGTCGCGCATCAACGAGGCCATCGAACTGCTGGTCGATCTCACCCGCAGCGACACCCTTGCCGAATTCCTGACGCTTCCCGCGTACGAACGCATCGACTGATCCCGCCCTTACGCAATACCCACGCATCCACCAAGGACACCGCCATGAACAAGCTCCCCACTGCCGAACAACTGAAGCTGGACTGGGACAACAACCCGCGCTGGGCCGGCATCACCCGCGCCTACAGCCCCGAGGACGTGGTGCGACTGCGCGGCACCGTCCACATCGAGCATTCGGTCGCCCGGCTCGGCGCCGAGAAGCTGTGGAAGTCGGTCAACAGCGAACCCTTCGTCAATGCGCTCGGCGCGCTCACCGGCAACCAGGCGATGCAACAGGTCAAGGCCGGGCTGAAGGCGATCTACCTTAGCGGCTGGCAGGTCGCCGCCGACGCCAACCTCGCCGGCGAGATGTATCCCGACCAATCGCTGTACCCGGCCAACTCGGTGCCGCAGGTGGTCAAGCGCATCAACAACACGCTGCTTCGCGCCGACCAGCTGCACAACGCCGAGGGTGACAACAGCATCGACTTCCTGCAGCCGATCGTGGCCGATGCCGAGGCCGGCTTCGGCGGCGTGCTCAATGCCTTCGAGCTGATGAAGGCGATGATCGAGGCTGGCGCCGCCGGTGTGCACTTCGAGGACCAGCTCGCCTCGGTCAAGAAGTGCGGCCACATGGGCGGCAAGGTGCTGGTGCCGACGCGCGAAGCCGTCGAGAAGCTCACCGCCGCGCGGCTGGCTGCCGACGTGATGGGCGTGCCGACGATCATCGTCGCGCGCACCGATGCCGAAGCCGCCGACCTGCTGACCAGCGACGTCGACGACAATGACAAGCCGTTCTGCACCGGCGAGCGCACCGTCGAGGGCTTCTACAAGACGCGCAACGGCCTCGACCAGGCGATCAGCCGCGGCTTGGCCTACGCCCCGTACGCCGATCTTGTGTGGTGCGAGACCGGCAAGCCGGACCTGGAGTTCGCGCGCAAGTTCGCCGAGGCGATCCACGCCAAGTACCCGGGCAAGCTGCTGGCCTACAACTGCTCGCCGTCCTTCAACTGGAAGAAGAACCTGGACGACGCCACCATCGCCAAGTTCCAGAAGGAACTGGGCGCGATGGGCTACAAGTTCCAGTTCATCACCCTGGCTGGCTTCCACGCGCTCAACTACGGCATGTTCAACTTGGCGCACGGCTACGCGCGTCGCCAGATGAGTGCCTTCGTCGAACTGCAGGAGCAGGAGTTCGCCGCTGCCGACAAGGGCTTCACCGCGGTCAAGCACCAGCGCGAGGTCGGCACCGGCTATTTCGATGCGGTGACCCAGACCATCCAAGGCGGCAAGTCGTCCACGGTCGCGCTCAAGGGCAGCACCGAGGAAGAGCAGTTCCACGGCGACAAGGTAGCGGCCTGAGTCAAGGGTGGTCCCGACGGCCGGTACCATCCCCAGCCGGCCGTCGGGGCTCCCGGTTCAGGCGCGCGGTGCCTTGCCGCCGCTGATCAGGCGTTCGCCCAGACTGACGAATTCCAGTCCGACCTGGGCCACGCGTTCGTTCTTCATCCCGCGTACGATCAGGGTGGCCGGCCCCAGCGAGAGGCGGTCGCCGACCTGCGGCTCCTCGTCGAATCGCTCGTCGAACAGTTCCGCGGCGGTGCGCTCGGCGTAACGCTTGGGGATGCGCAGGTCGTAGAAGCGCGCCAACTCGCCCAGTGCCACGTTGCCCGGCAGCATGAAGCCACCGAAGGTTTCCTGCTCCGCGGCCTTGTCGCCATCACCCACGAACAGCCAGTCCAGCCGCCGTGCCGAATCCGCGGGTGCCAGCAGGTAGGCGTAATCGTCCACGCGAAGCGCGCCCGCTTCCTCCGCGGTCAGGACCTCGCCGCCACGCACGGCCATCATCAGGCGCACGTTGAGCGGCCAGGTGTCGGCGTCGAGAGCCTTGCTGCCAGCGGGCACGCGATAGCCCAGCAGGTCGTAATCGAGCTGGCCGGGCAGGTCGAGCTGCACGCGTCGCGTGTCGGGATCGGTGCGGGGAACCGCGACACCGAGCCGGCGTGCCGCCCACGGCAGTGTCCAGCCCTGCACGGTCAGGGAGGTCAGCACCACCACGAAGGCGACGTTGAAGTAGAGCCAGGCGTTGGGCAGCTTGGCCAGGAGGGGAATCGAGGCAAGGAAGACCCCGACTGCGCCGCGTAACCCCACCCAGGCGATGAAGGCGATCTCGCCGGGACGGTAGCGGAAGGGCAGCAGGCACAGCAGCACTGTGAGCGGCCGCCCCACCAGCATCAGGAATGCCGCGACGCCCAGCGCGGGCCACAGCACCTCGAGCAGGCGGCTGGGCGTGGCCAGCAATCCCAGCAGCAGGAACATCACCAGCTGCGCGAACCAGGTTGCGGCATCCTGCACCGAGAGCACTTCGCTGCGTGCGCGCACCGGGCGGTTCGCCACCACGATGCCGGCCAGGTAGACGGCGAGATAACCACTGCCGCCCAGCTGGTTGGTGATGGCGAAAACCATCACCGCGCCCGCCATCGCCAGCCATGGATGCAGGCCCGGCGGCAGGTTGACGCGATTCAGCGACCAGACCAGGATGCGGCCGCCCAGGTAGCCAGCGGAAGCGCCGGCCACCATCGCCCATGACACACGCATCAGGAAGCCGATCACGCCACCTTCGTTGCCGTGCCCGGCCAGCATCGCCGTCAGTGCCAGGGTGAGATAGATGGCGAGCGGATCGTTCGCGCCGGACTCCAGTTCCAGTGTGCTGCCGGTGCGTCGCTCGAGGCGAAGGCCGCCGGCGCGAAGCAGGAAGAACACCGCGGCGGCATCGGTGGAAGCGACCACCGACCCGAGCAGCATCGCCTGCAGCGGCTCGAGCGCGAGCAGCTTCCATGCGGCCAGTGCCGTCAGCGCAGCGGTGGCGACCACGCCGACGGTGGCAAGTACCAGTGCCGGACCCACGCTGCCCTTCACCTGCGAGGCGCGGGTCTGAAGGCCGCCATCGAACAGGATCAGCGCAAGCGCCAGCGAGCCGACGAGATAGGTGAAGCGCGTGTCGCTGTAACGGATGCCGCCGGGACCATCGACGCCCAGCAGCAGGCCGAGCACCAGGAACACAAGCAGCAAGGGCGCGCCGAAGCGTCGTGCAAGCAATGACGAGACGATGCCCGACAGCACGAGCATCGCGCCACCGAGCAAACGCAGGTCGATCTGCTGCAGGAGGTCCAAGCGTGCTCCGTCATCGGGGATGCTGGGAGTCTACCGGCAGCCGGGACCCTCCCGCGCGGCATGCCTGAAGGTTGCGTTCATGGCTGCCAGGCGGGTGGCCGCGCCTCGATGTCGGTGGTGAATCGCGGGGGCTGCACCGGATGTGGATGCAGTGCCTGGAGTGGGGGTGAAGATGGGCGGGTTCCCTCCAGGCTTCGGTAACCGATGGCCTCGGCGAGGTCAGCTGTGGCGATATCGGTGCGTCCCGCAAGATCGGCGATGCTGCGCGCGACCCGCAGGATGCGATGCACGCCGCGTGCCGACAGCTGCAGCCGGTCGATCGCCTGCTCGAGCAGGGCGCTGTCGGCTGCCGCGAGGCGGCAGTCGCGGGTGAGCTCCGACTGGGTCAGCAAGGCGTTGGGCTTGCCTGCGCGGGCCAGCTGGCGGTCCCGGGCCGTGCAGGCCCGCGCTCGCACGGCGGCGCTGTCCTCAGCAGCGGGGGCAGCGGTTGCCAGCGCCGCCGGGGGAAGCCGCTGCATCGAAAGTTGCAGGTCGATGCGATCGAGCAACGGCCCCGAAATGCGGGCGCGATATCGGGTGATGGTCTCTGCGCTGCAGCGGCAGCGCCCGGAGATGTCACCGGCCCAGCCGCACGGGCACGGGTTCATCGCCGCGACCAGCTGGAATCTCGCCGGGAAATCGCACTGCCGTGCCGCGCGCGATACCGTGACCGTTCCCGATTCCAGCGGTTGCCGGAGCACTTCCAGCGTGCTGCGGCTCCACTCGGGCAACTCGTCGAGGAACAGCACGCCGTGGTGGGCCAGCGAGATCTCGCCGGGACGCGGTGAGCCACCGCCACCGACCAGTGCGACCGGACTGGCGGTGTGATGCGGGGCCCGGAACGGCCGCAACCGCCAGCGGGCCGGGTCGAGACCGCGCCCCGAGACCGAGTGCACGGCTGCGGTTTCCAGCGCCTCGGCGTCCTGCATCGGCGGCAGGATGCCGGGCAGGCGCGCGGCCAGCATCGTCTTGCCGCAACCGGGGCTGCCCACCAGCAAAAGGTGGTGCTGGCCGCAGGCTGCGATCTCCAGTGCCCGGCGCGCCTGGGCCTGTCCGCGCACGTCGGCCAGGTCGGGCAGGTCATCAGTTGCGCACGCGCTCTGTGGTGCTGTCACGATCGGCAGCGACTTGTGGCCGTGGAGGAAGGCGCAGACTTCGAGCAGGGTGCGTGCGCCGCGAACGCCAGAATGGCCGGCAAGCGCGGCTTCAGGACCATCGGCTATCGGCACCACCAGCGAACGTCCGGACGCAGCAGCGGCCAGCGCTGCCGGCAGCACGCCGGTGACCGCGCGCAGCTCACCACCGAGCCCGAGTTCGCCGAGGAATTCGGTGTCCTCCAGCGCGGCATGTGGCAACTGCCCGCTGGCTGCGAGGATGCCGAGCGCGATCGGCAGGTCGAAGCCGCCACCTTCCTTGCGCAGGTCCGCCGGTGCGAGGTTGATGGTGATGCGTCCTGCCGGGAATTCCAGCTGCGCGCACACCAGCGCGGCGCGCACGCGATCACGCGCCTCGCGCACGGCCGCTTCCGGCAAACCGACGATGGACAGCGACGGCAGGCCTGCGCCGACGTGCACTTCCACCGTGACCTGCGGCGCGTGCACGCCCACCCGCGCCCGGCTCATCACCCGTGCCAGTCCCATGGCTTCGCCTCCCGGTGCGCGTCCTGCGCACCGCGTGTGGTCAGTGGTGCGGCGTCGTGTTGGCGCCGCGTGCGGATTCGAGTTCGGCCACAGTGCGCTCGAGCGCCTCCAGTTTCTCGCGCGTCTTCAGCAGCACCGCGCGTTGCACCTCGAACTCCTCGCGCGTCACCAGGTCGAGCTTGGCGAGCCCTGCCTGCAACACCGACTTGAAGTTCTCCTGCAGCTCCTCGCGCCCTTCGCGCAGCGAGGGGGGTAGCAGGCCGCCGAGGCGGCGGGCGAGGTCATCGAGTTGGGCGAGGTCGATCATCGGAGTGCGCTCCTGCGCGATGGGTTCGGGTCGAGGTTGCCGGCTGACGAGGCCGGTCGGCATCGGTTCGGCCCGCGGCATGGGGTCGGGGAAATCCTAGCAGCGCGCGGCGGCTGCCCCGCGTCGATGGCTTACAGTAGCGGCATCGACCGTGAGGACCGTGCAATGAAGATGGTGATGGCGATCATCAAGCCGTTCAAGCTCGACGACGTGCGCGAGGCGCTCGCCGAAGTCGGCGTCACCGGCATCACCGTCACTGAGGTCAAGGGCTTCGGCCGGCAGAAGGGCCACACCGAGCTGTATCGCGGCGCCGAGTACGTGGTCGACTTCCTGCCCAAGCTCAAGCTCGAAGTCGCGGCCACCGCGGAACAGGTCGATGCGGTGGTCGAGGCCATCCTGCAGTCGGCCGGCACCGGCAAGATCGGCGACGGCAAGATCTTCGTCTGGGACCTCGAACGGGCGGTGCGGATCCGCACCGGCGAACTGGACGCCGACGCGCTCTGATCGCGGCTCAGTTGTTTGCGCGGATACGCAGCGCATCGTCCACGAACAGGCCTGCGGTCTCCGGTGACCTCGCCATCGCGAGCGGCCGCCGCCACAGCCCGAGCGCCGCATGCAGGGCAACGATGATCGCCCAGCTCAGCCACAGCGACCACAGCGTGTGCGAGAGGAAGTGCGCGCCCCGCACCTGCTGGACCCAGCCTACTGCCAGGCTGAAGGCGAGTGCGGCGAATCCCGCCGTGATGCCGTGGCCTCGGTCCTCCGGCCAGCGCCAGAGCGCGAAGGCGAGCAGCCAGCTGGCGCTCGAGACGAATGCCCCGGGGAAACAGTGGCCGGCGGTTGCGAGGCTCGACGGCGCGCCTGCCAGCAGGTCGAAGTAAGGGTTCGCGCCGCCGTAGCGATCGACTTCCCAAGGGCAGTGCATCGGGCTGAGGCGCTTGCCGAGCGAGACGACGAGTGGCACCAGCACGCTGCTGGCGGCCACGAAGCGCCAGGCGCGCGCATTGATCGCGGCGCGCCGCGTCCACGCCATCGCGATGCACGCCAACGAGGCGAGGATCAGCACGTACTTCAGGCCGCGATGCACGAACACCGATGCCAACCACGCGTCGCGCCACGGCCAGCGCCCATGTGCGGGGTCATACCAGGGGTCGGCGAGCTGCAGGTCGAGCCGGCTGAAATGGAACAGCAGCAGCAGGCCGGCCGCGCAGAGCGCCAGGGCGAGCGCCTGCCGCCGGTAGAACCGCTTCCAGTCTTCGTGCATCGGGTCTGGCGCAGGCGCGGCCCGTTGCCGCGGCGCCAGTGTCCGCGGCGATGCTTTCGGTTTGCTTAGGCGCTCAGTCCTTCAGCGCGCGTGCCACGAACGGGGGCAGCTTCTGCGCACCGGCGTGGATGTCGGCGCTGTAGTACAGAGTGTCGAACGCCTTGCCGCGCGCATCGGCCTCGCGGAAGGCGAAGCCGCCGGCATCCTTGCGGGCCATCGTCACGCTCCACCAGCCGGTGGGGTAGCACGGCTGCGGGAACGGCAGGGTCTGGAAGGCGCCGAACCCGGCCTTGCGCATCTCGTCGCGCATCTCGTTGATCAGGTCAAGCAGCACCAGCGGCGATTCGCTCTGCTGCACGAGGATGCCGTCATCCTTCAGCGCGCGTGCGCAATCGGCGAAGAACGCCGCGTTGAACAGACCCTCGGCCGGGCCAACCGGGTCGGTGGAGTCGACGATGACGATGTCGACGCTGCCGGCCTCGCAATTCTTCATGTAGGCGAGGCCGTCATCGAACATGATCTCCGCGCGCGCATCGCCGTTGGATTCGCACAGCTCGGGGAAATGCTTCTCCGCCATCCGCGTGACCTGCTCGTCGATGTCGCACTGCGTCACCTTCTCGACGCCTGGATGCTTCAGCACCTCGCGCAGGGTGCCGCAATCGCCGCCACCGATGATCACCACGCGTTTCGGGTCGCGGTGGGTGAACAGCGCCGGATGCGCGATCATCTCGTGGTAGAGGAAGTTGTCGCGCGTGGTCAGCATCATCGCGCCGTCGATCAGCATCAGGTTGCCCCAGTCGGTCGATTCGTAGATCTCGATCTTCTGGAACGGCGACTGCACTTCGTCCAGCTTGCGGGTGATGCGGTAACCGATCGACGAGCCGGCGGTCTCGAAATTCTCGTACAGCCAATCCTGCTGGGACATCGCGCATCACCTGTGGGGAAACGGCGCGAATTGTAGCGCCTGCGGGTGTCGGCCACGCGATGTTCGCAGGCACTGCACATGCGGGTGGGCAGGATGCGGATTCCCCCGAAGTGGAGCCAGGCCATGGCTGCCCGCAAGAAGACCGTAGCGAATACCGACTCCGTCGCCGCACGCAAGGCCGAGGCCACGGCGCGCCGCCAGCGCGGCATCCAGCAGAAGATCGACCGTGCCGATGCGCGCAAGCCGGCGACGAAGACCGCGAAGAAGGCTGCCCAGGCCGGTCCGAGACGGCAGCCGGTGGAGATGCCGGCGCAGCATCTGGCCAAGCCCGGTCGCGAGGCCGACCTGGACCTTGCACCGCGGTTCGAGGCACGCGGCTACACCGGCAGCGGCAAGCTCAAGGGCATGGTGGCGATCGTGACCGGCGCGGACTCGGGCATCGGCCGCGCGGTTGCGGTGCTGTATGCGCGTGAAGGCGCGAACGTGGCGATCTTCTACCTCAACGAACACAAGGACGCGAAGGAAACCGCGCGCTGGGTGGAGAAGGAAGGTCGCCGCGCGATGCTGGTGCCGGGCGACGTGCGCGACCCTGCTTTCTGCGACAAGGCGGTGAAGAAGGTGGTGAGGAAATTCGGCCGCCTCGACGTGCTGGTGAACAACGCTGGCTTCCAGCTGCACGCCGAGACGCTCGAGGACATCAGCGATGCTCACCTGCAGGAAACCCTGCAGACCAACGTCGCCGGTTACCTGCACATGGCGCGCGCGGCGCTGCCGTACATGGAAGAAGGCGCATCGATCATCAATTGCGGCTCGGTTACCGGCCTGTTCGGCAGCCCGAAGCTGATCGACTATTCCACCAGCAAGGGCGCGGTGCATGCGTTTACCAAGGCGCTGGCCGCCAACCTGATTGAGCGCGGCATCCGCGTCAACGCGGTCGCGCCGGGCCCGGTGTGGACGCCATTCAATCCGGCCGACAAGCCCGCGGATGAAGTCGCGGAGTTCGGCCGCGACAGCGCGATGGGTCGCGCCGCGCAACCCGAGGAACTCTCACCCGCATTCGTTTTCCTGGCCTCGCCGGTGATGTCGTCCTACGTAAACGGCATCGTGCTGCCGGTGATGGGCGGGCCCAAGGGCTGAGCCGCACCGGGGGGCGCGCGACCGTAGAATGGCAGGCCGTTCACGCTGCAGGCCCGCGCCGCCATGACCTGGTCCATCGACCTCGCCCGCAAGACCTATTCCATCCCGCACTGGGCGGATGGCTATTTCGATGTGGGCGACGATGGCCGCATCCTGGTGCGGCCCAAGGGCAAGGCAGGCCCGCAGATCGCGTTGGCCGAGGCGGTCGATCGCGCGCTCGCCGGTGGTGCCAACCTGCCGCTGCTGGTGCGTTTCCCGGACATCCTCGGCGACCGGCTGGGCAAGCTGCAGGCGGCATTCGCGCAGGCGCAGGCCGATTGGGAGTACGCCGGCGGCTATACCGCGGTGTATCCGATCAAGGTCAACCAGCACTTCGGTGTCGCCGGCACGCTGGCCTCGCACCACGGCGAGGGTTTCGGGCTGGAGGCCGGCAGCAAGCCGGAGCTGATGGCGGTGCTGGCACTCTCGCGGGCTGGCGGCCTGATCGTCTGCAATGGCTACAAGGACCGTGAATACATCCGGCTGGCGCTGATCGGCCGCAAGATCGGGCTGGAGACCTTCATCGTGGTCGAGAAGCCGTCCGAGCTGCGCATCGTGCTGGAAGAGGCGGCCGCGCTCGGCGTCGAGCCGGGCATCGGCGTACGCATGCGGCTGGCCTCGCTCGGCGCCGGCAAGTGGCAGAACTCCGGTGGCGACAAGGCGAAGTTCGGCCTCAACCCGCGCCAGGTGCTCGATCTGTGGAAGCACTTGCGTGATGCCGGCATGGGCCACTGCCTGAAGCTGCTGCACTTCCACATGGGCTCGCAGATCTCGAACGTGCGCGACATCGCCAACGGCATGCGCGAGGCGACCCGCTACTTCGTCGAACTGTCGAAGCTGGGCGCGAAGATCTCGCATGTCGATGTCGGCGGTGGGCTGGGCATCGACTACGAGGGCACGCGTTCGCGCTCCTACAACTCGGTCAACTACAACATCGCGCACTACGCCTCGAGCATCGTGCAGCCGCTTGCCGAAGCGTGCGCGCAGAACGACCTGTCGCAGCCGCGCATCGTCACCGAATGCGGCCGCGCGATGACCGCGCACCATGCCGTACTGGTGGCCAACGTGTCCGAAGTGGAGCAGGCGCCGGAAGGCCGGGTGCCGCCGCAGAACGACGACGAATCCAACCCGGTGCGGCAACTGCGCGAGCTGCACGACGAAATGGGTGAGCGTCCGGCGGTGGAGGTCTATCACGAGGCGGTGCAGGCGCACTCCGAGGGTCTGGCCCTATATTCGCTCGGCCAGATCGACCTGGTGCAGCGCGCGCGCATCGACGACCTGTTCTATGCGATCGCCCACGCGGTGAAGGCGCGCCTGACCTACGACGAGAAGAGCCATCGCGACCTGCTCGACGAGCTCAACGAGCGGCTGGTCGACAAGTACTTCGTCAACTTCAGCGTGTTCGAATCGATGCCGGACGTGTGGGCGATCGACCAGGTGTTCCCGATCATGCCGATCGAGCGCTTGGACGAGGCGCCGACCCGCCGCGGCATCATCGCCGACCTGACCTGCGACTCTGACGGCAAGATCGACGTGTACGTGGAGAACGAGGACCTCGACACCTCGTTGCCGCTGCACGAGCTGCGCCGCGGCGAAAGCTATCGGCTCGGCTTCTTCCTGGTCGGTGCCTACCAGGAAATTCTGGGTGACATCCACAACCTGTTCGGCGATACCGATGCGATCGAGGTGAAGGTCGATGGCGAGGGCTGCCGCGTGGTGCAGCAGCGTCGCGGCGACACCACCGATGTGATGCTCGATTACGTGGGGTACAGGCTCGACGACCTGCGGCGCGCCTATCGGGCAAGGGTGGAGTCGGCGGACCTGTCGAAGTCAGAGGCCGATCGTTTCAACGAGGCGCTGGAAAACGGGTTGACCGGCTACACCTATCTGGACGATTCGCCGATCGACTGAGCTCCGTCCCCGGTGCGCGCCTGCCATGGCGCCACCACCAGCACCGCGCCGGCCAGCACCAGCACTACGCCGAGCCAGCGCGTGATGCTCGCGGGGCGTGGCGCCTGCAGCACGCCGTAATGGTCGAGCAGCAGCGATGCGATGACCTGGCCAAAGATGGCAAGGCAGATGATCGATGCTGCGCCCATGCGCGGCACCAGCAGGGTGAAGCTGGCCACGTAGAGGGCTCCGATCAGACCGCCCAGCCATACCCAGGCCGGGCCACGGGCATCGGTCGCGCCGACATGCAGGCCCTGACGGCTCAGCAGCAACCACAGTCCGAGCGCAAGGCTGCCCACCAGGAACGAGGCGAATGCCGCCTGCACCGCGCCACCGACCTGGGTGCCCAGCCGGGCGTTGATCAGGCCCTGCAGCGGCAGCACGGCACCAATCAGTACCGCCACCAGCACGCCGGTCCACGCCGTCGCGTTCATGCGCCGGTGTCCCGGTGGACCTGGAACCCGGCAAAACTCTGGTTCACCGGCATCGTCTCGATGCGGTTGATGTTCAGATGCGGTGGCAACTGCGTCAGCCATGCGACTTGGTCGGCGATGTCCTCCGCGCTGATCGGGGCAACGCCGGCGTAGAGCGCATCGCTCGCCGCCTGGTCGCCACCGGTACGCACCAGGGTGAACTCGGTTTCGGCCATGCCCGGCTCGATGCTGGTCACGCGCACGCCGCTGCCGTGCAGATCGCTGCGCAGGCCCAGGGAGAACTGGGTGACGAAGGCCTTGGTGCCGCCATAGACGTTCCCCCCGCCGTACGGATAACTGCCGGCGATCGAACTGATGTTGATGATCAGGCCTTTGGCGGCAATCAGACGCGGCAGCAGCGTGTGGGTCAGGGTGACCAGGCCGGTGACATTGGTATCGATCATCTGCCGCCATTGCGCGAGGTCGGCGCGCTGCGCGGGCGCAGTCCCGAGCGCGAGTCCGGCGTTGTTCACCAACAGGTCGAGCCGTTCGAACGCGGGCGGCAACGTGGTGAGCGCGGCATCGATCGCTTGCGCGTCACGGATATCGAAACAGGCGATATGGACCGCTTCACCGAACGTATCCTGCAACGCCTGCAGGCGCTCGTGGCGACGTCCGGTGATCGCGACGTGCCAGCCATCGCGCAGCAGGCGGGTGGCGATGGCGCGGCCGAAGCCTGAGCTGGCGCCGGTGACGAGGGCGGTCTTCTGGGACATGCGGGTTCCGGGGGACAGGTCGCGACCCATTGTGCCGCTTCACCACAGCCATGGCAGCAGGCCCCAGCTGCGTTGCGCATAGTCGCGGTACTCGGCGCCGAAATGGGTGGCGAGCGCATGCTCCTCGACACGGATCCGCGGCCACAGCGCAAGGACCGGCACCACTAGCAGGAGGCCGATCGACGCCCAGTCGCGCATCGCGATGCCGGCACCGGCCACGGTGAGCAGCAGGCCGGTGTAGGAGGGATGGCGCAGCCAGCGGTAAGGACCATGGCTGACCAGGCGATGATCGTCCGCGATGTGCACCTGCACGGTGAAATGTCGCGATAGCACCCGGACTGCCCATTGCCGGAACGCGACGCCAGCCAGCATCAGCGTGCAGCCCGCCATCAGCGCGGCCGGCTGCCAGTCGACGGGCAGTGGCGCCACGCCAAGCAGGCGCGACAGACCGGCCAGCACGCAGGCCGAAATCAGCGTCGCGACCAGCGGTGCGAGCGTCCCGCGGTCGAGCGGCCGCTGACCGTCGGGCGCTTGGTGCTGATGAAAGATTCGCCATTCGCTCGCGATCCACGCGGTCACGCAAAGCCAGAACGCCACGCCGAAGCCTGGCAGGCCTCGCAACAACGCCATCACCGCTTCGGCAGCATTCATTTCGGGGTTCGGGGTGGCGGTCGTTTGGCGGCCTTGCGGGGCTTTGCGGGCGCGCGTTTCGCCACGGGCTTCGCCGGTGCATCCTCGACCGGCGTGGCACGCTTGCGCGAACTGCCCGTGCGGGCCCGGGTGTGGGTCTTGGTCGCGCGGTGCTTCTGCAGCATGTCCTCGGCAAGCACCACTTCCTCCGAGAGCAGGCCGGCGGCCTTGGCGATGGCGATGCGCGCGGCCGCCTTGTTCTCGTCGGGGCTGGCGAGCAGCAGTTCGCGGATCGCTTCGCGCACTGCCTTCTCCGCGTTGCGCTGCAGCTGCAGGTTCTCGCCCCGGTGCAGCAGGGCCATGATGGCATCGACCACCGGTTTGATCAGCGCGGATTCGATCGGCATGCGGCCTCTCCCTGTGGGCCGCCAGTGTGCGCCAGTCGTGTCGCAACGGCTGCGAAGGCCGGTGCGGCGCCGGTTACTTCGCCTTGATCGCCACCGCCGGCAGCCCGCCATTGGCCAGCTTGGACTTGGCGTCCGCCAGCTCCGAGGCCGTGCCGTACGGCCCCATGCGCACGCGATACATGGTCTTGCCGTTGATGTTGGCCGACTCCACCCGCGCGTTCAACCCGAGCAGCGCGATCTTCGCCTTCACCGCCTCGGCATCGCCACTGGCCTGGAAGGCGCCGGCCTGCAGCACATAAGGCGTGGCGCTAGTGGTGGAGGTCGGCGCGGCAGCAACCGGAGCCGATCGCGCCGGTTGCGGGTCGCTGGCGGGTTTCGGCGCCGGAGTGGCACTCGCTACCTGCTGGCGGGGCGCAGGCGTGGCCGGGCGGGGC
>JAEXBT010000006.1 GCA_023393895.1 Pseudomonadota bacterium | reverse complement strand
GGCGACCGCGTCGCGGTGATGATGCCCAACTGCACGCAGCAGCCGATTTCCACGTTTGGCATCCTGCGTGCGGGCCTGACCGTGGTGAACGTCAACCCGCTCTACACCGCGCGCGAACTCGAACACCAGCTCAAGGACTCGGGTGCCAAGGCGATCGTCGTCATCGACAACTTCGGCCACACGCTGGCCGAGGTCATCGCGCACACCGAAGTCAGGCACGTGGTCAGCACCGCGCTCGGCGACCTGCTCGGGCTGAAGGGCCACCTCGTCAACTTCGTGGTCAAGCACGTCAAGAAGATGGTGCCGGCCTACTCGATCCCCGGCGCAATCCGCTTCAAGGACGCGCTTGCACGTGGCGCCGGCGCGACGCTGCCACCGGTCGTGGTGAAGAACAGTGACATCGCCTTCCTGCAGTACACGGGCGGCACCACCGGCGTCGCCAAGGGCGCGATGCTGACCCATCGCAACCTCGTCGCCAACATGCTGCAGGCCGGTGCCTGGGTGGCAGGCAACGCGCGCGAGGGCCAGGAAACGATCATCACCGCGTTGCCGCTGTACCACATCTTCGCGCTGACCGCGAACGGCCTGGTGTTCATGGAGCTCGGCGCGCGCAATGTGCTGATCACCAACCCGCGCGACATGCCGGGCTTCGTCAAGGAACTCAAGGGCGTGGAATTCACCGCGATCACCGGCGTCAACACCCTGTTCAACGGACTGCTCAACACGCCCGGTTTCGACGAAGTGGATTTCTCGAAGCTGCACCTGACGCTCGGCGGCGGCATGGCCGTGCAGCGCTCGGTCGCCGAACGCTGGAAGAAGCTCACCGGCTGCACGCTGGCCGAAGCCTATGGTCTGACCGAAACCTCGCCGGCGGCCTGCATCAACCCGCTCGACATCCCGGAGTACAACGGTTCGATCGGCCTGCCGATTCCGTCCACCGATGTCTGCCTGAAGGACGAATCCGGCAACACGCTGCCGTTCGACGGCGAGACGGTCGGCGAACTGTGCATCAAGGGGCCGCAGGTGATGGCCGGCTACTGGCAGCGCCCGGACGAAACGGCGAAGGTGATGGACGCCGACGGCTGGCTGCACACCGGCGACATGGCCAGGATCGAGCCGAACGGCTACGTCTACATCGTCGATCGCAAGAAGGACATGATCCTGGTCTCCGGCTTCAACGTGTATCCGAACGAGATCGAGGACGTGCTGGCGGCAATGCCGGGCGTTGCCGAAGTCGCAGCGGTCGGCGTGCCCGACGAGGATTCCGGGGAAGCGGTCAAGGTGGTGATCGTCAAGAAGGACCCGGCGCTGACCGCGGACAAGGTCAAGGCCTACGCGCGCGAGAACCTGACTGGCTACAAGCGCCCGAAGCTGGTGGAGTTCCGCAGCGAGCTGCCGAAGACCAATGTCGGCAAGATCCTGCGCCGCGAACTCCGTGACGAGCATGCGGGCTGAGCCGGTCGAGACCTCGCCTGAAAAAACCCGCCGAAAGGCGGGTTTTTCTTAGTCCCGAGAAGCCGGAAGGCGCTCAGTCGTCCGCCCGCGGCCGCATGTAAGGGAACAGCAGCACGTCACGGATCGAGGCGCTGTCGGTCAGCAGCATCACCAACCGGTCGATGCCGACGCCAAGGCCGCCGGTCGGGGGCAGGCCCACCTCCAGCGCACGGATGTAGTCGGCGTCGAAATGCATGGCCTCGTCGTCCCCGGCATCCTTGGCTTCGACCTGGGCCTGGAAACGCGCGGCCTGGTCCTCCGGGTCGTTGAGCTCGGAAAAACCGTTGGCCATCTCCTTCCCGCCAATGAACAGCTCGAAGCGGTCGGTGATGCCCGGTTCCCTGTCGGACTCACGCGCCAACGGCGAGACTTCCACCGGATAGTGGGTGATAAAGGTCGGCTGGATGAGCCCACCCTCGACCGTTTTCTCGAAGATTTCCAGCAGCAGCTTGCCCCAGCCGTAGCTTGGCTTGACCGGGACTCCCAGCCGCTTGCAATGCACCGCAAGGGCGTCACGATCACGGCAGTCGGCCATGCTGATCTCGGGGTTGAGCTCGCGCACCGCCTCTTCCAGTCTCCAGCGCCGGAACGGTTTGCCGAGATCGATTTCCTGGCCATCCCAATGCATCAACGTCCTGCCCATCGCATCCTCGGCGACGTGGCGGATCAGCGACTCGGTCAGATCCATGATCTCGATGTAGGAGACGTAGGCCTCGTACAGCTCGAGCATCGTGAATTCGGGATTGTGGCGGGTGGAGACGCCTTCGTTGCGAAAGTTACGATTGATTTCGTAGACGCGCTCGAAGCCGCCAACGACCAGACGCTTGAGGTAGAGCTCCGGCGCAACGCGCAGGTAGAGGTCGAGATCGAGCGCGTTGTGATGAGTGGCGAATGGTGTGGCCGTGGCCCCGCCGGCGATGTAATGCATCATTGGCGTTTCCACTTCGAGGAAGCGTCGCGCATCCAGCCAGCGGCGCATCGATGCGATGATCCGTGACCGCGCCACGAACACTTCGCGCGCCTCGGGCGTCACGATCAGGTCCACGTAACGCTGCCGGTAGCGCTGCTCGACATCGGCAAGGCCGTGCCACTTGTCCGGCAGCGGCCGCAGCGACTTGGTCAGCAGGCGCAACTGCTCGACCTTGACCGAAAGCTCGCCCGTCCTGGTGCGCATCAGCGTGCCTTCAGCGGCGACGATATCGCCGACATCCCAGCCCTTGAATGCATCGTAGACATCGCCGAGTGCCGTGGACTGCAGGAACAGCTGGATGTCGCCGCTGACGTCGCGAAGCTTCGCGAATGCGGCCTTGCCCATCACCCGCTTGGCGAGCAGGCGTCCGGCCACGCGCACGCGGCGGCCACCGGTTTCAAGCGCCTCGCCGGTCCAGCGTTCGGTATCGGCGAATTCCGCCTGCAGGTCGCCCGCATCGTCTTCGCGACGGAAGTCGTTCGGGAAGGCGATGCCCTGCCCGCGCAACGCGGCCAGCTTGCCGCGACGCTCGGCGATCAGGCTGTTCTCATCTTGGACGGGCGGGGTCTGTTCGTTCATCACGGTTCCGTCAATGCGTCATGTCGGCGCGCTTGGCGCCCGCGTCCAGCCCGGACTTCAGGCTTGCCTCGACGAATTCGTCTAGATCGCCATCGAGCACTTTCTGGGTATCGCTGCGTTCGACGCCCGTGCGCAGGTCCTTGATCCGCGACTGGTCCAGCACGTAGTTGCGGATCTGGTTGCCCCAGCCGATGTCCGACTTGCCGGCCTCGACCGCATCCCGTTCCGCGTTGCGTTTCTGCAGCTCCAGTTCGTAGAGCTTGGCGGCGAGCATCTTCATCGCCGTGTCCCGGTTCTGGTGCTGGCTGCGACCGTTCTGGCAGGCGACGACGATGCCCGTCGGCATGTGGGTGATGCGCACGGCTGATTCGGTCTTGTTGACATGCTGGCCGCCAGCGCCCGAAGACCGGTAGACATCGGTGCGCAGGTCGGCGGGGTTGATCTCGATGTCGATGTTGTCGTCGACCTCGGGCGAGACGAACACGCTGGTGAAGCTGGTGTGGCGGCGGTTGTCGGAATCGAACGGCGACTTGCGCACGAGGCGATGCACGCCGGTCTCCGTCTTCAGCCAGCCGTACGCGTGCTCGCCTTCGACGCGGAACGTGGCGGACTTGATCCCGGCGACATCGCCACCGGAGGCTTCCATCAATTCCACCTTCCAGCCGCGGCCCTCTGCCCAGCGCAGGTACATGCGCAGCAGCATCTCGGCCCAGTCCTGCGCCTCGGTGCCACCCGCGCCTGCCTGGATGTCGACGAACGCGTTGGCGCCGTCCATCTTGCCGGAGAACATGCGCTGGAACTCCAGCTTCTCGACATCCTTCTCGAAGCGGTCGATGTCGTCGACCACGGCCAGCGCGGTGTCCTCGTCGCCTTCGATCTCGGCCAGATCCAGAAGCTCGCCAGCCCCGGTCAGCCCGTCGGTCAGGCTGCGGATGCCGTTGACGTTCTTGTCGAGTTGCGCACGCTCGCGCCCCAGCGCCTGCGCGCGGTCGGCATCATTCCACACGTCGGGGCTTTCCAGTTCCCGTTCGACTTCCTCAAGACGCTCCTTCTTGGCGTCGTAGTCAAAGAAACCCCCGGAGCGCATCGAGGCGACCGATCAGGTCGTCGATGCGTGCTCGGACGGGATTGAGCTCGATCATGGCGTCAGCGCAGGGCTTGAAATGAACCGGCGATTCTAGCAAAGCGCCCCACGCGGCGCGCGTTCATGCAGGGCGTCGTGACGCTTGGAAAGCGGAAGGTCCAGCGATGCAAGACCTTGGGCCCTGCGTTGTTCAGCCCAGCACCGGCCACCGAGGATGCCTCCTGGACCGCTAGCGGGGCAAACGCAACGCGTCGCGATACCGGCGACTGCAGGCAACCACGGTTCGGTCCTGGAGATGGATGCGGGCATCGCCGGTGTCCAGCGGCTCGATGCTGGCGATCCGCGACAGGCTGACGATGTGGCTGCGATGCACACGCACGAACCGCGCGGGATCCAGCTTCTGCTCCAGAGCGGCCATCGTGCTGCGCATCGGGTATACCCGGCCGGCCACGTGCAGGTTGACGTAGTTGCCGCTGGCTTGGGCCCAGTCGATCGAATCCACGTCGATCAGGAACTCCCGATCCAGCTTGCGCACCAGGAAGCGTCGCGGGCGGTCCGGTGCCGCTTCCGGCACCGGTGCGACGCCAGGGTCCGGCACGTCCAGCGCATGCGCCTCGCCCTGGCGCAGGCGCCGGAACGAATCGAAGGCGTGCACGCCGGCCACGATCACGAAGAAGTCGCGGGCGTCCTTGCCGTACTCGTACAGCAGGTTCGCCGGCCACGGACCGTAGTCGTAGTATCCGCCCAAGGCCGCGTAGGCCAGCTTGCGCAGGGCCACCATGCCGGCCACGTGCGCCAGCGACCAGGCAATGCTGCCCAGCAGGTACAGCGGCAGGCGCCGCTTCCAGTTGTCCCATTGCACGGGCCAGCGGCGGATCGCCGCCAGCAGAAACGGCAGCAGCAACAGCGAGGCGGCGATGCTGCTGCCCTGGCTGATCACCGGCGGCAACCAGTCGAAGCGCTCGCCCTCGCGCCAGGCATCGACCGCATCGGTGAGCACGTTGCTCGCGGCGCCTGCGACGAACACGGCGATCCAGAACATCGCGGCCAATAGCTGCTGCCGGCGCCCCGTGGCGTGGTGAGGATCCTGATCGTGCATCGCGGGGATTCTAGGGAATCAGGACCTGTTGGCCCCACCACTGGTCACTCCAGCCCCGCGTTTCGTCACATTTCGCAGCAGCCCGCCACGTTGTTGCGGCTTGATGGCGGAGGCGGCGCCACTATCGGGGCGACACGCATGCGCCGCGTTCGCCAGCGGCCCCTGCCCTCCAGCTCAGACTAAAGC
>JAEXBT010000232.1 GCA_023393895.1 Pseudomonadota bacterium | reverse complement strand
GACCTGCACCACACGCCAGACGACACGCTGGACAAGGTCGATCCGGCGGCGCTGCAACAGAACGTCGCGGCCTACGCGGTGTTCACCTGGCTGGCCGCGAACGCCAGCGGCGGGTTCGGCAGCGCGCCCAAGGCCGCCACTCCCTGATCCCGAAACTCAGCGGCCGCTGGCCCATGCGGCCAGCAGCACGGCCGTGGCTGCCGACACGTTGAGGCTCTCTACCGCACCCGTGCCGGGAATCGACAGTTGCAGGTCGCAGCGCTGCGCCAGCCCGCGATCCATGCCGTGCTGCTCGGCGCCCATCACGTAGATCACGCGGCCGGGCAGTGGGGTGTCGAACAGGCTGGCGCCGCCCTTCACCAGCGTTGCCGCCAACATGAAGCCGGTGGCGCGCAATGCCTCGATGCCGGCATCGGATGCTCCCATCCGGACCAGCGGCACCGATTCGGCGCCACCCTCGGCCACCCGTGCGGCGGCGCCGGAAAGCTGCAGCTCGCTGGCCTCCGGCAGCAACAGTCCCGCAACGCCGAAGTGGGCGGCACTGCGCAGGATCGCGCCGAGGTTGTGGGGATTGCCGACGCCATCGAGCCAGAGTGCGCAGCACGGGCCGGGCGGAAGGGCGGCCAGCCACGCATCGAAGGCAAGCGGCGGCACGCGCAGCACATCGGCCACCACGCCTTCGTGGTGGCTGGATGCGGCCAGCCGGCGCAGGTCCTCATCGGGCACGATGCGATATCCGATGCGGCGGGAGACGCACCACGCCAGCAACTCGCGCAGGTCGTGCACGCGGGCTTGCGACAGGTAGAGCTTGCGGAGCGCCTCCGAACGCCGTGCGAACATCTCCTGCACGGCATTGAAACCGTACAGGCGCAGTTCGCGTGTCGGCGCTGGTGCCCCGTCCCGCCCACCCGGCTCGCGAGTCGGGTGGGCCCGAGGGCCGGCGGCACGTCCATCGCGGCGGTTCATCGGTGGGCGATCTTCGACATGGCGACCATTGTGGGACAGTTCCGGTCCCGGGTCAGTCGGCGTAACGTGCGAACAGGCGCAGATCATGCACTTGCCCGTGCTTGAGCACGGCCCTGCGCATCACGCCTTCTTCCACGAAACCGTTCTTCTCCAGCACCCGTGCGGAGGCGGTGTTAAAGTCCAGCACGGCGGCCTGCAGGCGATGCAGTGCATGCCGGCGCATCGCCCACGGCGCAAAGGCCGCAACCGCCCGGCTCATGATCCCGGCGCCCCACAACCGACGGTCCAGCCAGTAGCCGAACTCGGCGCCGATCGCGCGTTCGGCCAGCAGGCGCCGCAGGCCGATGCCGCCGACCGCACGCCCGGCGTGCTCAATGGCGAACGCGTCCTCAAGCGGCACCACCTCGCCACGCAGGAAGGCCTCGCCATCAGCGCGGGTGTACGGATGCGGGAAGCGGTCGCTGAGTCCGCGCACGATCGCGGCATCGTTGGCGCTGGCAACCAGCGCCTCGAGGTCTTCATCACGCCAGGCGCGCAGGCGCAGCCCGTCTCCGGCCTCGATGACGTCCGCGTGCGCCGTGGCGCTCATGCATGGCCGCCGACGTCGGCCGTTTCGGCTTCCAGCCTCTCCAGCTCGCGCGCGATGGTTTCCGGCGACTGCGTGTACGGCGCGATCAATGCGTAGAACGCCGGCACCACGAACAGCGACAGCAGGGTGGCGAAGGTGACGCCGAACACGATCACGATGCCGATGGTGATGCGGCTGGCCGAGCCCGGCCCGCCGAACACGATCAGCGGCAGCGCGCCCATCACCGTCGCCGCCGAGGTCATCAGGATCGGGCGCAGGCGCAGTTCGCAGGATTCGGCGATCGCCTCGGCGATGGAGCGCCCCTCGTCGCGGAGCTGGTTGGCGAATTCCACGATGAGGATGCCGTTCTTCGCCGCCAAGCCCACCAGCATGACGATGCCGATCTGCGAGAAAAGGTTGAGCGTGCTGCCGGTGATCCACAGCCCGATCATCGCGCCGAGCACCGCCAGCGGCACGGTCAGCATGATCACCAGCGGGTGCGCGAAGCTCTCGAACTGCGCGGCCAGCACCAAATAGACGATCAGCAGCGCCATGGCGAAGGTCAGCAGCACCGCGCTACCGGAATCCTGCAGCTGGCGTGCCTCGCCCTTCCAGTCCAGGCGCGCCTGCGGCGGCAGCTCCTCGGCCGCGGTCGCGACCGCCCATGCCACCGCGTCGCCCATCGTGTAGCCGGGCGCGACGGTTGCGCTCAGGGTGATCGCGCGCAGGCGGTTGAAACGATTGAACGAGGCCGGCTCGGCCAGTTCGCGCAGGGTGACCAGGTTCGAAAGCGGCACCAGCTGATTGTCGCGACCACGCACATGGGTATTGGCGAGGTCGGCCGGGGATGCGCGATCGCCGCGTCCGGCCTGCAGGATCACGTCGTATTCCTCGCCGTTGTCGACGTAGGTCGTGACCCGTCTGCTGCCCATCAGGGTTTCCAGGGTGGAACCGATCACCTGCATCGACACCCCGAGGTCGGCGGCGCGCTCGCGGTCCACGATGACGCGCATCTGCGGCCGCGTTTCCTTGTAGTCGGAGTCGCCATCGGTCAGACCCGGGTACTCGGCCATGCGCTCGAGCATGCGGTCGCGCCATGCCGCGAGGTCCTCGTAATTGGGCCCACCCAGCACCAGGTTGAAGCGGCCGGCACCCCGCCCGCCAACCAGGCCACCGGGCATCATCACCCTGACCTGCATGCCGGTCAGTCCCGCGGTGGCCTTGCGCACTTCGGCGGCGACATCCTCGGTCGCCATCTCACGCTCGCCCCAGTCCTGCAGCGCGACGACCACGTTGCCGGTGTGCATGTCCTGCCCGCCGCCCCAGCCGCGCGGCGCCCGCGAGTTGATGCGCATGATCGGCTTGCCCTCACCCACCAGCGGCATGAGTCGTGCCTCCACTTCCTGCATCTGCTTGATGGTGTAGTCGAAGCCCGCGCCCTCCGGCCCATCGAGGTTCAGGAAGAAGCGGCCGCGGTCCTCGGCTGGCGCCAGCTCGCCCGGCACCCGCCAGAACAGCAGCGCCGACACGCCCACGCACGCCAGGATCACCAGCACCGAGCCGATGCCCAGCGCGCGCCGCGGCATCTCCACCAGCCGGTGGATGCGGCGCCCGTAGCCTTCACCGATGCGATCGAGCTTGTGCAGGATCCATGCGTTGAGGCGGTTGTGCTTTTCCTTGGGCCGGATCAGCTTGGAACACATCATCGGCGTCAGCGTCAGCGCCACCAGTGCCGACAGCGCCACTGCGGCGGCCATGACCACCGACAGTTCGCGGAACATGCGGCCGGTATCGCCCTCCATGAACCCCACCGGCAGGAACACCGAGACCAGCACGGCGGTGGTCGCGATGACCGCGAAGGCGACCTGGCGGGTGCCGCGGCGCGCGGCCACGAGCGGCGGCTCGCCGGCGTCGGCGCGGCGCTGGACGTTCTCCAGTACCACGATCGCATCGTCTACAACCAGGCCGATGCAGAGCACCAGCGCCAGCAGGGTCAGCAGGTTGATCGAGTAACCGAACGCGTACAGCGCGAAGAAGGTGGCGATGAGGCAGATCGGCACCGTCACCGCGGGGATCAGCGCAGCGCGCCAGCTGCCGAGGAACAGCCAGATCACCAGCAGCACCAGGATCACCGCCTCGATCAGCGTGGCGTACACCCGCTTGATCGAGGCATCGATGAAGATCGTGCTGTCGTAGGACGTGAATATCTGGGTGCCGGGCGGCAGGTCGGGGCGGATGCGTTCGGCCTCCGCCTTGGCCGCGCGGGCGACATCGAGCGAGTTCGCCGTGGAGGTCTTGACGATGCCGAGACCGACGTTCTCCTGCCCGTTGCTCTGGAAGTAGGAGCGCCGTTCGACGGTATCGCGCTCGACCCGGGCGACATCACCCACCCGCACCACGTAGCCATCGGCCCCCTGCAGCAGCGGAATCTGCGCGAACTGCTCGGGGCTGCGGAAATCGCGCTCGATGCGCAGGGTGAAGTCGCGCTGCTCGGACTCGAGCGTGCCGGCGGGCAGCTCCACGTTCTCGCGCCGCAGCGCCGCCTCCACATCGGCCGCGGTCAGGCCACGCGCGGCCATCGCGTTGCGGTCCAGCCAGACCCGCATCGCGTAGCGCTGCCCGCCCGAGAGCTGCACGCGCGCCACGCCGTCGAGCGAGGACAGCCGGTCGACGATGTAGCGCTCGGCGTAATCGGTGAGCTGCAGCCGGTCCATGCTGCTCGAGCTCATGTTGAGCCAGATGATGACGTCGGCGTCGGATTCGACCTTCGAGACCTCGGGCGGGTCGGCCTCCGGCGGCATCCGGTCGGCCACGCGGCTGATCGCGTCACGCACGTCGTTGGCCGCAGCCTCGATGTCACGGTTGGCGTTGAACTCGATGGTGACCGCCGAGCGGTTGTTGCGGCTGCTCGACTCGATGGTGCGCACACCCTCGATACCCGAGAGCGCGTCCTCCAGCACCTGGGTGATGCGCGTCTCGATCACCGCCGCCGACGCACCGGGATAGGTCACGTCCACCGACACGATCGGCGGGTCGACCTTGGGCAGCTCGCGCACGGTCAGCCGGGTGTAGCCGATGATGCCGATCACGATCAGCAAAAGGCTCATCACCACGGCCAGCACCGGCCGCCTGATCGAGAGGTCTGACAGGACCATGGGGCCTCAGCGCTCCGCGGCCGCGGGCGGCGCGGCATCGGGCGTGGCGGCCTGCACCTTGCTGCCGGCGCGGACCTTGCCGACGCCGTCGGTGACGATGCGATCACCCGCTGACAGGCCCTTTGCGACCATCACCCGGCCCGGGATCCGGCCGCCGACCTCGACCACCACGCGCTCGACCGCGCCGCCGTCGCCCACGCGCCAGACGTAGCTCTCGGTGCCCTGCTGCTGCAGCGCGATCTCCGGGATCACCAGTGCCGGGACTTCGCCGCGGGTGAGCTCCACCTCGACCAGCATGCCCGGCTTCAGTGCGCGGTCGGCGTTGGGGAAGTCGGCGCGAACGGTGGCCGCGCGCGAAGCGATGTCGATGCGCGGATCGATGCTGGAGATCGCGCCTTCGAACGTCCGTTCGCCATGGGTGCTCGTGGTGCCCGCCACCGCCTGGCCGGTGCCCACGCCCGCGAGCTGCGACTCGGGAACCGGGAAGTCGACGTACACACGGGCGATGTCATCGAGGGTGGTGATCACCGTGCCGGGCGTAACCAGCGCGCCCGGCGAAACCTGGCGCATGCCGAGCACGCCGGCGAACGGCGCCCGGATCACCCGGTCGGCGAGGTTGGCGCGGATCTGCGCGACCTGTGCTTGGGCGGCGTCGCGCGTGGCCTTCTGCTGGTCGAACATCGCGCGGGATATCAGCTGTTGCGAGGCCAGTTGCTGCTGGCGCCGGAACAGCGCTTCGGCTTCCTGTGCGGTGGCCTGCGCGGCACGCAGCGCGGCTTGCTGCTGCGCTCCAGAGAGGGTGACCAGTGCGGCGCCACGGCCCACCGTATCGCCATCGGAGAAATGCACCTGCTGCACCGTCTCGCTGACCTTGGCAGTCACTTCCACCGATTCGCGCGCCTTGACCGTACCGAGCGCGCGCAGCGTGTCGCGCCATGGCTGTTCGCGCACCACTTCCACCGCCACCGGCAGCGGCCGGTCGCCACCGCCCGCGCGGCCGGATGCTGGCGCATCGGCCTTGCCGCCGCAGGCGGCCAGGGTGAGCAGGAGCGCGCCGATGGCAAGGCCACGGGCAGATGAGCGGGGGTGGAGGCGCATCGGTCGGCGGAATTGGGAAACACCGGATTGTAGCGGGGCCATATCAACGCCTTGTGTGCCATCAGGCATGGTTGCGCCGGTCAACCGGAGGGCGACTCGCGCGTTATGGGGCTCCGCAAACGGAAACGCCGGCACAGGGCCGGCGTCCGTGGAACCGCGGAGAGGCAGGCCTCAGGCGGCGCTCTTCCATTGGCCCAGCGCGGCCAGACCGTTGGCCTTGGCACGATCGAACACGGTCTGCTGGGCGGCGGCGAAGTTGCCGGTCATGTCCTGCGCCCACAGCTTGAGCGCGGCCTGCTGCATGGCGCGGCCGTAGGAGAACGACAGCGGCCACGGGTTCGGGCCCATGCGGTTCATCGCATCGAGGTGCGCGGTGGCGGCCTCGTCGCTCTGGCCCCCGGAGAGGAACACGATGCCCGGCAGGATCGCCGGCACCGCCGACTTCAGGCACATCAGGGTGGCTTCGGCCACTTCCTCGACGCTGGCCTGCTCCGGGCAGTCCTTGCCCGGCACGACCATGGAGGCCTTCAGGATGGTGCCTTCCAGCGCCACGTTGTGCTGGTACAGCGCGTCGAACAGCGAGCGCAGGGTGACCTCGGTGACCTCGTAGCAGGTCTCGATGTCGTGGCTGCCGTCCATCAGCACTTCCGGCTCAACCATCGGCACCAGGCCCGATTCCTGGCAGAGCGCTGCGTAGCGGGCCAGCGCGTGGCTGTTGGCCTCGATGCAGGTGCCGGACGGGATGTCATCACCGATGTTGATCACCGCACGCCACTTGGCGAAGCGGGCGCCCAGCTTGTAGTACTCCTGCAGCCGCGCGCGCAGGCCGTCCAAGCCCTCGGTCACCACCTCGCCGGGGAAGCCGGCCAGCGGGTGCGTGCCCTTGTCCACCTTGATGCCCGGGATCATGCCGTTGTCGGCCATGTACTTGGCGAACGGCACGCCGTCCCTGGTGGACTGGCGGATGGTCTCGTCGAACAGGATCGCGCCCGAGAGGTATTCGTT
>JAEXBT010000227.1 GCA_023393895.1 Pseudomonadota bacterium | reverse complement strand
GTATCGTCTGGCGTGTGGTGCAGGTCGAAGTAGTCGCTGCCATCCTGATGCAGTGATGCCCACGCCGCGCCGTTTCCGGCCGAGGCGATGATGTCCGGCCCCGGGCCACCGTCGGTCGCCGGCACGATGCCCAGCGGCGCCAGTGCCTGCGCGATCTGATGCGCCGCGTCGCTGCCACGTCCGCCTTCGCTGAAGGTGATGGCATAGATGCGGCCGGCGCCGAAGTCGCTTTCGGCCATGATCTGGTGGCGCGCGACCTCGCCCTGATGGGCCTGTGCGTAGGCCTTGCCGCCGACCAGCCCCTGTTCCTCGTTGGCGAAGGCGATCACCCGGATCGTGCGCAGCGGCCGCAGGTTCTGCCGCTTCACCAGAATGGCCGCCGCGGTGGTGATCGCCACCCCGGCGCCATCGTCGATCGCGCCGGTGCCGAGGTCCCAGGAATCGAGGTGGCCACCGATGGCGACGACTTCCTCGGGCCGGCCATGGCCGGTGATCTCGGCGATGACATTCTGCGAGGTGTACTCGCCGTCCCAGCCGCAGTCGAGCGCGAGGCGCACGCGCACCGGGCCGCGTGCGAGCAGGCGGGTCAGCTGATCGGCATCCGGGTTGGAGAGGGCGGCGGCAGGCACCGGTGCCAGGCCCTCGTCGTAGCGGGTCATGCCGGTGTGCGGATTGCGATGGTCGTCGGTGCCGACCGAGCGCAGCAGGAAGGCGCTGGCGCCGGCGCGAATGGCCGCGGAAGGCCCGCGGCTGCGGCCGCGCGACCCCGGACCATAACCGCTGCCGTCCTTGACCCGCGCCATGCGGTAGTCGAGGAAGGCGATCTTGCCCGCCAGCGAACCTGCGGGCGCGGCCTCCAGCTCGGCCAGCGTGGCGAAGCGCACGATCTCGCCTTCCACAGTGCCCCCGATGCTGCCGCCGAGGGCAGTGACATGCAGCGGTTGCGCACTGGCGCCCAGCACCGCGGCGGACTCGCCACGGCGGACCCATTTCGGGAAGGTGACCGGCTCGGTCCAGACCTTGTCGAAGCCGAGCGATTCGAACTTCGCCACCATCCACGCCACTGCGCGTGCATCGGCCTCGCTGCCCGCCAGCCGCGGGCCGACCTCGGTGGTCAGCGATTCCAGCACCTGCCAGGCGGTGTCATCGCCCAGTGCGGCCTGGCGCAAGCGCTCGGTATCGCGCATCGCCGCTTCGGGCACTGCGTTGGAGGTGGCGGGGGCGGCGAGACCGCTGGCGGCCGGCACCGAGAAGGCGAGGACCAGCGGCACAAGGAGGTGACGAAGGCGCATCGAGCATCCCCTAAACGACGAAGCCGCGAGCATACCGCCCGCGGCCCCGTCGCGTCGCGGAGACGTGTGTTACTTCTGCAGCGAGTCGCGGATCTCGCGCAGCAGCAGCACTTCTTCAGCCGGCGCCTCCTCGGCCGCGGGCGTGCGCATGCGGTTGTAGGCCTTCAGGAACAGGAAGATGACGAACGCGATCAGCAGGAAGTCGATGGCGGTCTGGATGAACTCGCCGTACCGGATCGCGACCTCCGCCGCCACTTCCTTGCCGTCCGCGCCGATCCGCGCCGGGGAGATGACGTGCTTCCAGTCGCTGACGCTGACGCCGCCGGTCAACGCGCCGATCGCCGGCATGACGATGCCGTCGACCAGGGCGGTCACGATCTTGCCGAATGCCGCGCCGATCACCACGCCGACGGCGAGGTCGACCACGTTGCCCTTGGCGATGAACTCCTTGAACTCGCTGATCATGCCCGTGTCTTGTTGTTCTCTTGCATTGAGGGAAGGTGTCGCGCGTCACAGTACGCGACGGGATGGAGATTAACGGTTCATCCCGTTCGACGCCATCTCCCCTGCCAGTTGGATCGGGGAGCCCGTCACCGTCGCGGTGAAGCGGTCACCCGGTGCCAGCGCGGCGACCCCGGCGGGCGTGCCCATGTAGATCAGGTCGCCTGCCTTCAGCGCGTACAGCCGCGAGAGTTCGACGAGGATGTCCGGCACGTCCCAGATCAGGTCGCGGAAGCTGCCCTGCTGGCGGGATTCGCCGTTGACTTCCAGATGCAGCCCGAGGCCCTCGATGTCGGGCAGGTCGTCCTTGAGCCAGAGCGAACTGCAGACCGCGCAGGCATCGAAGCTCTTGCCGGCGTCCCAGGGCAATCCCTTCGACTTGGCGATGGCCTGCAGGTCGCGGCGGGTCAGGTCGAGACCGACGCCATAGGCCAGCACCAGCGCGTCGGCGGCCGTGCGGGTGAGTTCGCCACCGGCTGCATCGTGGCCGAGCGCGACCACGAGTTCCACTTCATGGTGCAGGTCCGCGGTGCCGGGCGGGTAGGGCAGGGCGCCATCGCCCACCAGCGCATCGGCGGGTTTCATGAAGAACACCGGGGTGCCGCGTTCGGCGCGCGAGGCCGGGGCCGCGGCGCCCATCTCGCGCGCGTGGTCGGCGAAGTTGCGTCCCACGCAGTAAATGCGCCGCACCGGGAAAGCGGCATCAGCCGCCAGCCCGGTGCCACGCACGGGCAAACGCACCGGATCGCGGGCCGGGACCAGATCGGTCATGGAGTGGAGGATCAGTGCGCTTGCGGCAACGCGCCGTGGCGCGCGTGGCGGAACTCGCCTTCGATCACCCGGCCGGTGGCCTGCGGCCGACCGCGCTGACGCAGGGCGCGCCACACGCCCGCACCGATGAGCATGGCAATGCCGAGGAACACGCCGGCAACCAGCAGGACCAGCAGCAAGGCCACGCCCGCAGCGCCCAGAAGCAGCCGCGCCAGCGGATGGCGCGGACGACGCGCGGCGAAACGCGCCTGCAGGCGGGTGATCTGCGGATGGTGCAACCACTGTGCGAACATCGATGGCTCCGGGCCGGTGCAACGGCCTTCCAGTATCCGGCGCCGCGCCGCCGCAGTTGTAAGGAGTCCGTTAAACCATGACGCCGATCCGGCTCAATGACATCGAAGAGGGCGGTTTCGCCGAAATCGAGATGGAGGTGGATGGCACCGCGGAATCGGTGATCGTCCACCGTGACGCTGGCGCGGTACGTGGCTGGCTGAACGTGTGTCCGCACGCCGGACGCCGGCTGGACTGGGCGCCCGGCCAGTTCCTGAAGAGCCGGGACGGCCTGCTGGTGTGCGCGGTGCATGGTGCCAGCTTCGAGCTGGCCGGTGGCACCTGCGTGGCCGGGCCATGCCGTGGCGATGCATTGCGCGCGGTGCCATTGGCGGTGCGCGATGGCGAGGTGGTGCCGGGCTGAACGGCTACCAGAGCAGGTTGACCATCAGCACGATCAGCGCGGTGTAGAGCATCGAAAGCGGCAGGCCGACCCGCCAGAGGTCGCGCGAGGTGTAGTTGCCGGGGCCGACCACCATCGAGATCACCGGGTTGGTCGAGGTCATGAAGTTGTTGGAGGCCGAGAGCGCCACGATCAGCGCGAACACCATCGGGTTGCCGTTGGCCGCCAGCGCCAGGTTGATGGCGAGCGGCACCATCATGATCGTCGCACCGACGTGGCTGACCACCAGCGAGAACGCCACGGTCAGCACCGCCAGCGCGATCTCGATCAACCACAGCGGCGTGCCCTGCGGGATCCTGTCGATGGTGTGGCCGGCTACCCACGCCGCCGCGCCGGAGGAATCCATCGCCCAGCCCAGCGGGATCAGGCAGGCCATCAGGAACACGGTCTTCCAGTTGATCGAGGCATAGGCCTCGTCCATGTTGATGACGCCGGCAATCAGCATGCCGGCCACGCCGGTCATCAGCGCGATCGGCACCGGGATCCGCGACGACAGCGCGATCAGCATGGTGACCGCGAAGATGCCCATCGCGATCTTGAACTTGTGCGGGCGCTGCTCGCCCTTCGGGTAATCGGTGACCACCACGAAGTCCTTCTTCGCCGCTGCATCGCCCAGGTTGCGCCAGATGCTGTGCAGCACCAGCATGTCGCCCGCGCGCAGCGGCAGTGAGCGCAGGTCCTCGCGGATCACTTCCTTGTCGCGGTTCACCGCCAGCAGGCTGAGCCGGTGCTTCTTGCGCAGCTGCAGGTCGCTGGCGGTCTTGCCGATGAAGTGCGAATTGGGCGGGATGACCGCCTCGGCGATGCCGGCGCGGCTCGGGTTGAACAGGTCGGCGAACTGCCGCAGCCGTGCGCTCATGCGCAGGAAGTTGGCCTGCGAGAACGCTGCGATCGCATCGCGCTGGCCCATCGCGCCGATCACGTCGCCCACCCAGATGCGGGCGTCGGCACTGGGTGCGAGCCGTGCCTCGTCGCTGGATTTCAGCGCCAGGATCAGGGGCGAATCGTCCATGGCCTCGACTTCGCCCAGCGTCATGCCGACCAGCGGGCTGTCGGCGCTCACGGTCAGCTCGAAGACCTCGCCCTCGATGCCGTAGGCCTGCGCGAAATAGCTCTGGGTACGGCCGGGGGTGACGCCGCCGTCATCCTCGTGGCTGAGCAGGCGGTCGCCGCGCCAGCGGAAATAGCCGAGCGACAGCAGCACCAGCGCGATGCCAATCGGCAGCGGCGCGAACATCTTCAGCTGGGTCAGCGACACCGCGCCGGAAGGCAGGTTGGCATTGGCCGACACCAGCAGGTCGTTGAGCAGGATCAGCGGCGAATTGCCGACCATCGTCAGGCCGCCGCCCATGATGATCGCCGCGGCGATCGGCAGCAGCAGGCGCGAGAGCGCGACGCCGGTGCGCGCGGACAGGCGCGAGGCCACCGGCAGGTACAGCGCCATCACCGACGGGTTCTGCATGATCGAGGAATTGAGCCCCGCCATCGCTGAGGTGTAGAGCAGTAGCCGCCGTTCGCTGCCCTCGGCGCGGCGCAGCAGCCAGCCGGCCAGCCGGTTGAGCGCGCCGGTGCGTTCGAGTCCGGCGCCCAGGATCATGGTGGCGATGATGCTGATCACCGCGTTGCCGGCGAAGCCGCCGAACAGGTCCTCGGGCGCGACCAGCCCGGTCAGGCCGAGCAGGACCAGCACCACCAGCGCGACCAGGTCCGCGCGCAACCGGTCGAACAGGAACAGCACCATCGTCAGCGCCACCAGCCCGAGGACGAGCTTCATGTCGGTGGTGAGGGTGAGGGCGGTGTCCATCGAGCGCCGGAGTGCTGGGTGACGCCAGCTTAGCCGCTGCGCGCCGCGCCTTCATCGACGCGGTCGTAGATCAGGTCCCAGACGCCATGTCCCAGCCGCTGGCCGCGCGTCTCAAAATGCGTCTGTGGGCGCCAGTCGGGTCGCGGCAGGTGGGCGCGCGGCCCGGCGCGGTTGGCCAGGCCCGGCGTGGCATCGAGCACGTCCCACATCTGCTCGGCGTAATCGGCCCAGTCGGTGGCGAGGTGCAGGCGGCCATCGGCGCGCAGCTTGCGCACCAGCAACGCGGCGAAATCCGGGTTCACCAGGCGGCGCTTGTTGTGGCGCTTCTTGTGCCAGGGGTCGGGGAAGTAGATGCGGAACTCGTCGATGCTGCCATC
Source organism: Pseudomonadota bacterium (assembly GCA_023393895.1). The sequence continues at coordinate 5,170 of JAEXBT010000227.1, read as the reverse complement.
GGCGATCTCGTGTTCCAGCACCTCCACCGCATCGTGGTGGTAGACCCGCGCGTTGCGACTGCCGTCGGCATCGAGCGCATTGAGCAGGCGACCCACGCCCGGCGCGTGCACCTCGATGCCGATGTGGTCGCGGTCGGGGTCGCGCGCGGCCGCGTAGCGCAGGGCCTCGCCGTTGCCGAAGCCGATCTCGACGATCCGGCGCGCGTCGCGGCCGAACACCTCGGCGAAGTCGCGCGGCTGGCCCGTGTAGTCAAGGCCGAATCGCGGCCACAACGCATCGAACGCGCGCTGCTGTGCCTCGGTGAAGCGGCCCTGCCGCAGCACGAAGCTGCGGATGCGGCGATTGCCGTCATCGGTGTAGGGCTTGGGTGGCGCCTTCGCGCCCGGGCTGTTGAATGGGTCGGTCACCCTATCAGCCCGTCCAGCGGCGAGGATGCGCTGGCGTAGCGCTTGCGCGGGATGCGACCGGCGAGGAAGGCGGCGCGGCCGGCTTCAACCGCCAGCTTCATCGCATGGGCCATGCGCACGGGCTCGCGCGCGCCGGCGATCGCGGTGTTCATCAGGACGCCGTCGCAGCCCAGCTCCATGGCGATGGCCGCGTCGCTGGCGGTACCGACGCCGGCATCGACGATGATCGGCACCTTGGCGTTCTCGATGATCTCCAGCAGGTTGTAGCGGTTCTGCACGCCCAGTCCGGAACCGATCGGCGCGGCTAGTGGCATCACCGCCACGCAACCGATTTCCTCCAGCCGCCTGCACAGGATCGGATCGTCGCTGGTGTAGACCATGACGTCGAAGCCGTCGGCCACCAGCGACTCGGCGGCGGTGAGCGTCTGCACCACGTCCGGATACAGGGTCTTCTCATCGCCCAGCACCTCAAGCTTGACCAGCCTGTGGCCGTCAAGCAGTTCGCGGGCGAGGCGGCAGGTGCGCACCGCTTCCTCGGCGCTGTAGCAGCCGGCCGTATTCGGCAGCAGGGTGTAGCGCTCGGGCGGCAGCACGTCGATCAGGCCGGGTTCGTTCGGAGAGTCGCCGGCGCCCTTGTTGAACAGCGGGGTGCGGCGGATCGCCACGGTGACGATCTCGGCACCCGCGGCCTCGGTAGCGGCGCGGGTCTCGTCGAGGTCCTTGAACTTGCCGGTGCCGGTCAGAAGGCGCGATGCGTAAGGCTTGCCGGCGATGACCAGCGGCTTGGGATCGGGGAAGGCGTGCATCGACAGATTATGACCCAGCGCATAGGGCGGGCGCGTGCTGGCGTGGGAATCTGGGGATTGTGGGAAAAGACTTGCCCGCGGCCCGCGCAGCCAGCGCTCCTGCTGGCTACGCGGGGATGCCTGCGCTGAGCGTCAGGCCTGCATTCCGTCGGCGAGGCGGATCAGCCGCTCCTTGGCGGCGAGTTTCTCGCGCTTCATCTGGGTCAGCTCGATGTCGCCGAGCGGAAGGATGCCGAGCTCGGCGTCGTTGACCTTCTTGTCCAGCTCCCGATGGTGGAAATAGAGCTGCCGGAATTCGGTGCTCTGTTTCATCAGGCTATCCATTTCGCTCTGCGAGCGGTCTTCGAACATGCGAAACCTCCTCTTCTGCGTGGCTCATGGGGCCGGCGCAGCGGGCCGATCGCAAGGGATGCGGGCGGGCGGCGGAAGAGCCGCGGCATCGGGGCATCCGGAGCAGACCGGCGGTGGCCGCGTCGGCAACTCCACCTTACTCCGCTCGCCGGCGGATGCAACGCCCCCGCGCCGACGTTCATCGAACGCTCGGATTGAGGTTAGGAAGGCGTTATCGGAGGTCGCACCCGGCCGTTTTCTCGCGGGAATCCGTTCCCCCGATTCGGGGGCTCAGCCACCGCCCAGTGCGTGCACGATCTCCACCACATCGCCTTCCGCGAGCAGGTGGCTGGTGTGGCGAGAGCGCGGCACGATTTCGCCGTTGACCTCGACCGCGACGCGGCGCTCCGCAAGGCCCGCATCGCTCAGCAGGGTCGCGAGCGGAGTCGGGCCGGGCAGGGTGCGGGTTTCGCCATTGAGCTGGATGTCCATGCCGACATTGTGGGGGCGGCCGCCGCGAAAACCCACCTGCATGGTGGCCTGGGCTGCTGCGCCGCGGCTTGTACGTGCCCGTATGGCGTGGAACCATCGCGTTCACCCGACGCAACCACTGGCCACTCATGACCCGCATCGCCCGACTTCCACTTGCCCTTGCCGCCGCGCTTGCCTTCACCGCCGCGCCCGCCTTCTCCCAGACCCACGCCGAAACCTTCGACGAAACGGTCTTTTTCGGCGACAGCCTGACCGATGCCGGCTTCTTCCGCCCGTTGCTGCCGCCGCAGGCGCAGCCGGTAACCGGGCGCTTCACCACCAATCCGGGCCTGGTCTGGTCCGAGTATCTGGCCGACTACTACGGCACCAATGCCAGCACGGCATGGCTGGCGACCGGGGCCGTGCCCCGCGAGGATGCCGGCGACAGCTACGCGGTGGGCGGCGCGCGCGTGGGCGTGGATGCCGCCGGCGCGCTGGGCTACACGCCCTCGTTGAACTCGCAGGTGACCGAATACCTGCGCCGCACCGGCGGCCAGGCCAATCCGAACGCCCTGTACACCGTCTGGGGCGGCGCCAACGACCTGTTTGCGATCACCGCCGGCGCGCCGGTGCAGGCCACGCTGGCCGGTGCGGTCGGCGCGCAAGTCGGCATCATCGGCCGGCTGCAGGCCGCGGGCGCGCAGTACATCCTGGTACCGGCCATTCCCGACCTGGGGATGACCCCGGGCTTCCTGGCGCAGGGCGCGGCGGCATCCGCGCAGGGCACGGCACTGGCCACCGCCTACAACGATGCGCTGTATTCCTCGCTGGCCGGGCAGAACCTGCGGGTCATTCCGCTCGACACGTTCAACTTCCTGCGCGAGGTTGCGGCCAACGCCTCGGCCTACAACTTCCACAACGTGACCGGCACCGCCTGCCAGCCGCAGATCACCGCGCAGTCGCTGACCTGCAACCCGACCAGCTACGTGTCGCCCGATGCCGCGTCCTCGTATGCCTTTGCCGACGGCGTGCACCCGAGCACCGCCGCGCACAAGCTGCTGGCCGATTACGCGGTCGCCACGATCGAGGGTCCGCGCCAGATCGCGGTGCTGCCGCATTCGGCGGCTGCCATCGGCCGTCTGCGCGCGGACATGATCGCCGACCACCTCGACAGCCGGCAGGCGTTCGAGGGCTGGCGGCTGTGGGGCGACATCCGCTACGACAACCAGCGCTACAAGCGCGGCATGGCCGGCGACGGCTTCGACGGTGGCGGCCTTGGCCTGACCGTGGGTGCCGATCAGCGCGCCGGCAACCTGGCCTACGGCGTGTTCGGCCATGCCGGACAGCAGCGACTGGACTACGGCGCACGCCGTGGCGATTACCGGCAGAAGGAAGCCGGCATCGGCGGCCACGTCGGTTGGCATGGCGCGTCCGGCTGGATCGACGGCCAGCTCGGCTGGACCCGGCTCGATTTCGACGTGAACCGTGAGGTCTGGCTCGGCCCGGCGATGCGTAGCCACGCCGGCAGCGCGTCGGGCGACAACCTCTCGGCCGGGGTGAGCGGCGGCTGGCGCTTCTCGCATGGCCGGCTGAGCCATGGCCCGGTGGCGCGCGTGTTGATGCAGAAGATCGAGATCGACGGCTACACCGAATCGCAGCCGGAACTCTCCACCGCGCTGGCGTTCCCCGTACAGGACTTCGAGTCGCTGCAGGCCTCGCTCGGCTGGCAGGCCGAGTTCACCATCCGCGACAACCTGCAGCCGTTCGTCCGCGCAACCTTCGACCGCGAATTCGGCGATTCCCCGACCCAGGCCTTCGCGCAGATGACATCGATGCCGGGCACGACGCCGTTCGCGGTGCCGGCTCCCCGGTTCGATGACAGCTACGTGACGCTGAGTTACGGCGTGCGCAGCCAGCTGTGGGGCATGGACCTGTTCACCGGCAGCGCGCTGACCGTCGGCGATGAAAGCGGCAGCCGCGTGACGACCTACCTGACGGTGGGCAAGCGCTTCTGAGGCAAGCCGGCGTGGCGCGTTGCCAAGCGCGCCGCGCGCGGCATAGACTGCAGGCTGCGCGGGTGTAGTTCAATGGTAGAACTTCAGCTTCCCAAGCTGATAGCGTGGGTTCGATTCCCATCGCCCGCTCCATATTTTCATGTAAGCGATTGATCTCTTAGAGGTTTTTGCCTCGAAAAACGGCGTTCCGAAAGGCCCTTTGGGTATCGTTTCGGGTATCGCTTTCATGGCAAAGCCGTTGATCCTGGCCCGGCCTTCCGGAGCCTTCGTCCGCTTGCGTATCCCCAACGACTTGCGTGCCTGCTTCGGCGGGCGTCGCTTCGTCGTCCGCCGTGTCTACGACCAGGACCAAGCGGAGATCCGCTTGGCAGCGGCGGTGCTGGGGTTGGTACTCTCCCGAGCGTTCGCGTCGTTGCGGCGGGGGGAAAGCGTGGATTGGGACAAGCTGATTGCCGGGGCGCTCGCCAGAGGCGAGGCCGGGAAGACCAAGGACTACAAACTGCGCATGACCGAGTTCGGGCCGGAGGTGGAAACCGACGGCACGCCCGAGGACAACCAGGCTGCGCAGAAGGCCATTACGGCCTACTGGGACGCCCAGGCGGGGCGGGGAGGTAACAAGGGCAGCAAGCGAGTCCTGTTCGCCACCGCGAAAGACAAGTGGCTGGGGGATTACGAACGAGGCGTGGAAACGGGCGAGTTCGCAGACAAGACGTTTACCGAGAGCGCCTTGACGCTGAACATCCTGGAAGGCGTGCTGGATGAAGGTTTATACGTGGACGAGATCACGGAAGACCACATCCGAGAGTTCTACGACAAGGTGAAAGCGTTGCCCGTTCGGGCAACCATGCGGCGGGAATACCGAGACCTGCTCCCGAAAAACAAGCCGCAGTTGTGGCAGATAGACGCGGTCATTGCGCGCGGCAAGAAGTTGGGACACCCAACGATTGGCGCTCATACGCAGGAAAAGCACCGCTCGTGCCTAGCCGCATTCCTGAACCTGCAAGAAGCCAATATGGACCGACCAGGCTTTCGTAGACATCTCGTGGCCATAATTCATGGCAACAAACGAGGTGTTTATGAGCAGCAACAGGCAGTACACGGATGAGTTCAAGGCTGAGGCGATCAAGCAGGTGATCGAGC
>JAEXBT010000177.1 GCA_023393895.1 Pseudomonadota bacterium | reverse complement strand
GTGTCACGGGTGATGCCTGCGGCGTTGACCAGGATGTCGATGCCTCCGTGCTCGGCTTCCAGCGCCGTGGCGAGCGCGCCGCAGGCCGCGAAATCGGTGACATCGAGTGGGCGGAACTCGGCATCGGTGCCGGCGAGGGCATCCTCGAACGCGCGGATGCGTGCCTCGCTGCCGGCGAGGTCCACCGCCACCACCCTGTGGCCGGACGCGGCCAGGGTCTTGCAGATGGCCGTGCCCAGCCCGCCGAGCCCGCCGGTGACCACCGCCAGCCGGTGCTTCGTCACTTCACTGGCGGCCATCTCAGCGCTTGCCGCCCGGCGTGCCGCCGTCCTTGTCCTGTCCGACCTGGCCGGCCATGAACTTCTGGAACTGGGTCCAGGCTTCGAGGTTGCGCTCGGCCATCTGGTTCATCATCGTCCACGGCGACTGCCCCAACATCCCGCCCAGTTGCTGGCGGAACTGGTTCTGCTGCTCCAGGAACAGCTGCATCGAGCGCTCCAGGTAGTTGCCCATGAAGCCCTGCATGGAGTCCCCGTAGAAACGGATGATCTGGCTCAGCAGCTGGGTGGAAAGCACCGGTTCGCCGCCCTGTTCCTGCTCGGCGATGATCTGCAGCAGCACCTGGCGGGTGAGGTCCTCGCCGCTCTTGGCATCGCGGACTTCGAAGTCCTCGCCATCGAGGATCAGCTGGCGAACCTCCTCGACCGTGATGTAGCTCGAAATCTCGGTGTCGTAGAGCCGACGGTTCGGATACTTCTTGATGATGCGCGTGGCCATGGGATGGCGGACCCCTGTGGAATCCGCTCAGGATGGCGCAGCGCAACACGGGGCGCAACTGCGCGGGCCGGGGTTTCGTGGATGAATGGGCCCGCCGAAGCAGGCCCGGGGACCTCAGTGGCTCACCAGCCCATGTGGTGGCCGCCGTTGATGTCGAGGTTGGAGCCGGTGATCCAGCCCGCCTTTTCATCGGCCAGGAAGCCGACCCCGAAGGCGATTTCCTCCGGCGTGCCGAGCCGGCCGGTGGGGATGTCGGCGACGATCTTGGCGCGGACTTCCTCCGGCACCGCCATCACCATGTCGGTGGCGATGTAGCCCGGCGAGATCGTGTTGACGGTGATGCCGTTCTTCGCGTTCTCACGCGCGAGCGAAATGGTGAAGCCGTGCATGCCGGCCTTGGCCGCGGCGTAGTTGGCCTGGCCGTACTGGCCCTTCAGGCCGTTGATCGAGCTGATCTGGATGATCCGCCCCCACTTGCGCTCACGCATGCCCTCGATCACCGGGCGGGTGACGTTGAAGCAGGAGTTGAGGTTGGTGTTGATGACATCGCCCCACTGGTCGGGCTTCATCCGGTGGAAGGTGCCGTCGCGGGTGATGCCGGCGTTGTTGACCAGGATCTCGATCGGCCCGAGCTTGTCCTCGACTTCCTTGACCATCGCCGCGGCCTCGTCGCAGGAGGTCACGTCGCCCTTGACCATCGTCACTTCGTAACCATCGGCCTTCATCTTCTCGGCCCAGGCATTGGCCTTTTCCTCGCTGCGGTAGTTGGTGGCGACCTTGTGGCCCATGTCCGCGAGTTGCTTGATGATCGCGGTACCGATGCCGCCGGTGCCGCCGGTGACGAATGCGACGCGTGATGTCATGACGGATGCCCCTTCGTGATGTCCGTTCCGATTCTAGGGGCGGTGGCTGGAAATCACGTTGTGCGATGCGGCGACGGCGGTACCGCACGTGGGATGCGCCCGGGGTCGAACACCGCGATGGCCCGCCCGAGCCATCCTTCGACCGTGCTGGCGTGCGCGACCGCAGCCGCGTCCTGCCCGAGTACCGCCCAGGCGGCCCGTAGCGCCGGCAGCGGATCGACGGAGTCGACCGGCAGCGCGGCAAGCGATTTCGACAGTTTGCGCCCGTCCGCGTCCAGTACCAGCGGCAGGTGCAGGTAGCGTGGCGTCGGCAGGCCCAGCAGGCGTTGCAGGAATACTTGGCGCGGGGTGGAGTCGAGCAGGTCGGCGCCGCGCACCACATCGGTGATGCCCTGGGCGGCGTCATCGACCACCACCGCCAGCTGGTAGGCCCAGCAGCCATCGGCGCGCTTCAGCACGAAGTCGCCGACCTCCGTGTCGAGGCGCTGGGCGAAGGCGCCATGCACGGCATCGGCGATGGCCACGACGGTGTCATCGGGTACCCGCAGACGAATGGCGGGCGTCTCGCGCAAGCTGTCGGCACGACAGGCGCGGTGGATGCCGGCCTCGGCCTCCAGGTCACTGCGACTGCAGTGGCAGTCGAAGGCCAGCCCGCGGGCAAGCAGGGCATCGAGCGCCGCCTGGTACAGCGCGCCGCGCCCGGACTGGCGAACGATCTCGCCCTCCCAGTCCAGCCCGAAGCGGCGCAGGGCATCCAGTTGGGCATCCGCGGCACCCGGAACCTCGCGGACGCGGTCGACATCCTCGATCCGCACCCACCATTCACCGCCATGGGCGCGTGCATGCAGCCAGCTGCCCAGTGCCGCCACCAGCGAGCCGAAGTGCAGCGGCCCGGTCGGGGAG
>JAEXBT010000155.1 GCA_023393895.1 Pseudomonadota bacterium | reverse complement strand
CTGCAGTTCACCTTCCAGGCCAAGCGCGCGCAGATCGATCCGCTGGTGGTGTTCTGCATCACGCTGTCGGTCTACGGCATCGTCCGCCACCTGCTGCGCGGACCCGATGCACGATGGTGGGCGATCGGCTGGTGTGCGGCCGGACTGGGCGTGATCAGCAAGGGCGTGGGCGTGGTCGCGTTGCTCGTGCTGCTGCCGGCCACGTACGCCTGGTGGCGAGGCTGGCCCGGCATCGGCCGGGTACGTGGCGTCGCGTGGCTCACCGGCATCGCGATGATGCTGCTGCCGATCCTGCTCTGGCTGCTGCCGATGCTGTACGCCGTGCATGCCAGCGGCGATCCACTGTTGCGCGGCTACGCCGACAACATCCTGTTCAAGCAGACCGGCGAGCGCTATGCGAATGCCTGGCATCACCACCAGCCGTGGTGGTACTTCATCGGGGTGATGGCGACGCAGTGGCTGCCGGCGTTCGCCGCGGTGCCGTTCGTCGTGCCGCACTGGCGCGAGGCGCTACGCGTGCGCGATCCGCGCATCCTGCTGCTGCTCGGTTGGGTCGCCTGCGTGCTGCTGTTCTTCTCGTTCTCCAGCGGCAAGCGCGAGGTCTACATCCTGCCGGCGCTGCCCATGCTGTGCGTGGCGCTGGGGCCGTGGTTGAAGGATGTCGTCGCGCGGCGCGGCGTGCGGATCGGGGCATTTCTGGCCGCGATCGCCTTCGCCCTGCTGTTGCTCGGCGCCGGGCTGGCGGCGGCGCTTGGTCATCCCGGTTTCGAGGATCGGCTGGCGTCGATCCGCGGCACGGTGGATGGCGATGCGCTGGGCTGGATGCTCGCTGCGATCGGTGCGGCCGGACTGGTCGGCGCGCTGTGGTTCCGGCCGCGACGCGGCGTGCTGGCGCTGTACGCGGTGCTGGCGGTGTTGTGGCTGGGCTACGGCACGGCGGGCTATCGCCTGCTCAACGATGCGAGTTCGGCGCGTGGGCTGATGCAGGCGGTGGGCGAAAGGCTCGGCCCGGATGCCGAGCTGGCGCTGGTCGCCTGGAAGGAGCAGAACCTGCTGATGGCCGACCGCCCGGCGCGCACCTTCGGCTTCAAGCGCGACTTCGCGCTGCAGCTGGCGGATGCGCGCGGCTGGCAGGCGCAGCACCCCGCGCGGCGCTTCATCCTTGCCGAATCGGTGGTGCAGGATGGCTGCATCGATGAGGCGCGCGTCATCGACATGGGTGTGTACAACCGTCGCCAGTGGTGGCTGCTGCCGGCCACCGCGATGCGTACCGGCTGCACGCCTTCGACTCCTTCAACCGCGGCCAGCGAGCCGGAGTAATCGGTACTTCAGTGCCGCGTAGCGCATGTGCTCGCGGTGGAAGGCGAGGCCGCTGCGGCCATCAAGCACGCCACCCTGCAGGATCAGGTTCTTCAGTGCATAGGCAGCGGCCGCCAGCAGGCCGCGGCCCGGCCAGGCGGTCCCGCCACGCGCCGCGCGCTCGCGGGCCCACAGCGCCGCGTACTTCGCCAGCTTGTCGCGGTATTCGGTGGGGTTGCGTGCGGTGTCGTGTTCCAGTCGGATGCGCGATCGCCGCACGCTTCGGCCCGCGGTGTCGAGGTATTCGTGCACCGGCAGGTCGGCGTGGCGCAGGTCGGCGCGGAACAGACGCTCGATCGCCTCGCGCGAGAAGCTGCCATGACGCATTGGTTGCCCCAGCCAATGCGTGCGCCGCAACAGCAGCCAGACGTCGGCCTGTTCGATGTCGCTGGCGAACAGCGCGCGCAGTTCGGCCTGCGCATCCGCCTCCAGCCATTCGTCGGCATCGAGCAGGATCACCCACGGTTGCGCGGCCATCGCGCTCGCCGCGTTCTTCTGCCGCGCGAACCCGTCCCAGTCCCGGTGTTCGACGCGCGCGCCGAGCCCGCGTGCGATCGCCACGGTGTTGTCGTGCGAGCCCGAATCGAGCACGATCACCTCGCTGCAGACCGCCGTCAGCGAAGCCACGCAGCGACCGATGCGGTCGGCCTCGTCCTTCGCCACCACCACGCCCGAGAGCGGCAGTTTTTCGCGTGGTTCATCCATCGCCGCGAGTATGTCATGCGACACTGCGCGCATGACCGAGGCGCCGCTGTCGATCGTCCACCTGCTGCTGACCCGTCGCTTCGCCGGCACCGAGCGCCACGTGGTGGAGCTGGCCAACGCACAGGCCGCGCAGGGCCATGGGGTGACGGTGATCCTGCGCAGGGCCGGCGCCGAGGCGCGCGAGGACGCGATCGCGCATCGCTTCGGTGATGCCGTGCGCCTCGAAGTGGTCGGTGACCTGCTGTCGGGCTGGCAGGCGCGGCGCCTGGTGCGGCGGCTGCGTCCGGACATCGCACATGCCCATCTTTCGGGCGGTTGCCGCGCACTGAAGGGCTGGCACGATGCACGCACCCGCCGCATCGCCACGCTGCACATCCGCTACAAGCCGCAGCAGCATGAGGGCCTGGATGGCCTGATCGCGATCGCGCCCTGGCAACTCGAGGCGATGCCGCCGCAGATGCGTGCGCGCAGCGTGCAGATCGACAACTGGACCGTGCCGCGCACGCCTTCCCCGGACGCGCGCGCGCGGTTGCGCAGCGAATGGGGCATCGCGCCGGATGCCTTCGTGTTCGGTGCGCTCGGCCGCACCGAGCCGAGCAAGGGGCTCGACGTTCTGGTCGAGGCGTGGCGACGCGCGGCATTGCCGGAGAATGCGCGGCTGGTGATCGTCGGGCAGGGCAGTGCGTGGGAGCCGCTTCGCGAGGCGGCGCCGCGCAGCGTGGTGATGCCGGGCTTCAGCCTGCAGTCGCGCGACTGGCTGGAGGCGTTCGACGTGTTCGTCTCGGCCGCGCGCAGCGAGCCGTTCGGGCTGGTGCTGCTGGAGGCGATGGCGGCGCGGCTGCCGATCCTCGCGTCGGCCAGCGAGGGCGCGACCCATCTGCGCGAGGTGATCGGCACGCCGCTGGTGCCGGTGGGCGATGCAGAGGCGCTGGCCGAGGCGTTGCGGATGATGCATCGCGCGCATCCGTCGCGCCGCGATTACCCGATGCAGCGGTTCCGCATCGAGGACAAGCTAGCCGAGATCGAGGCGTTCTACCGGCGCGTCATCGCCCGCGACTGAGTGCGCTCACCAGCGCAGCGCGCTCTTCGCCAGGCGGCGTGAAAGTGCCTGCTGCAAGGCTTCGGCGGCATCGGGCGTGAGGTAGCGGATGTGCAGCGCGCCGGCGAGCGGATTGGCGCCCGCCGTGTCCAGCAGCAGGCTGCGCATCCCGAACAGGCGATCGATCGGCGAACGCGCCACGCGCAGTGCCTGCAGCTTGCCGACCTCGGCGAAGCGCCAGCTGCGTGACCACCAGCCCGCGCGGGTGGCGAACAGCCGGCCATCCAGGCTCCAGCCGGCCTTGGTTGCGGCTTTCCAGGCCAGGAATGCCGACCAGGGCAGCCACAGCAGTGCCAGCGCACCCCAGCTGCCGTAGCGCCAGACCAGCACCGCCGTCACCGGCAGTACCCAGAGCAGGGCGCCCAGCCAGATCCGCAGCCAGGTCAGCCGATGCAGGGGTTGCCACTGCGCGGGTGGCCAGGCCACGCCCGGCAGCAGGTGCCGGACCAGCGCATCGCAGGCGTCGGGCGTGGCGACCGGCGCCAGTTCACGCAGGCTGCGTTGCTGCTGGCCGTCGCCGCCGGCCTGTCCGGCCGCGGTGTCGATGGACAGCGCACGGCGGCCGAACAGGCGGTGCAGCACGCTTTCGCGCAGGCTCCAGGCCTGGATGCGCCGCTTCGGCGCGCTGGTGCGCAGGCGGGTGAGCAGGCCGCGCACCACGGTCAGCCGGCGCCCGGTCTCGGTCAGGGTGAAACCGTGGTACTGGAGCAGGGAGGTCAGCACCGAGAGGAGCCGCAGCGCGACCACGAACAGGGCCAGCACCGTGAGCACCGCCAGACCGTAATCGATCCAGCCGAAGCGGTGGCTCTCCGCGTAGCCGGCGCCGGCCTTCACCCAGCGCTCAATGAAGTTGGCGAAGAAGCGTGGCGACAGCTGCGACATGCCGGCGAACGCGGTCGCCACCAGCACCACGCCGCGGTTGGAGATCAGGCCGTGACGGATCACCTCGCCGGTGCCGAGCTGGAGCAGGGTGCTTGACGATGCCGCCGCGGCCGGCGCCCCGGGTGTGGCGTGCGCGGCTTCGCCACCGCGTTCGCGCACCAGATGCTCCAGCGCGATCGCCTTCTCGTAGCGCAGCACGCGCATCTCGGCTTCGGGCCTGGCTCCACCGGCGGACTCCAGCCGCACCTCGGCGACATTGAAGATGCGATGCAGCAGGGTCTGGTGCAGCGCCACGTTGTGGATACGCGCGTAAGCGATCTGCCGCAGCTTGCGCTCCAGCAGGCCGCTGCGGATCTCGATGCGTTCGGGCAGCAGCCGGTAGCTGTAGGTGAAGTACTGCCAGACCGAAATCACCGCCAGCACGCCGACGCCGATCAACGGCCACAGCTCGTTGCGGTCGCCGCGGCCGGCGAACAGCAGCACCAGCAGCGGCAGGATGAACTGCTTCAGGTGCTGCAGGGTGACGAACAGCCACGACCACGGATGCAGCCGGTGTTCCTCGCCGTCGACCTCGATCGCCGC
>JAEXBT010000126.1 GCA_023393895.1 Pseudomonadota bacterium | reverse complement strand
CGCCAGGCCCGTTTCGATGCCGGCGAACTGCCGGCCTTCCGCGCCGATACCGCCAGCATCCGCGAAGGCGACTGGCGCGTGGCCCCGATCCCCGCCGCACTGGCCGATCGCCGCGTCGAGATCACCGGCCCGGTCGATCCGAAGATGGTCATCAACGCGCTCAACTCCGGCGCCAAGTGCTACATGGCCGACTTCGAGGACAGCACCAGCCCGACCTGGGCGAACCTGATCGAAGGACAGCGCGCGATGCGCGGCGCGGTCGAGGGCACGCTGACGTTCAGCGCCCCGGCCATCGACGGCAAGCCGGGCAAGCAGTACGCGCTGAAGCCGGAAGCCGAGCGCGCGGTGCTGATCGTGCGTCCCCGCGGCTGGCACCTCGACGAGAAGCACGTGCAGGTGGATGGCGCGCGGATGTCGGCTTCGCTGTTCGACCTCGGCCTGTTCGCCTTCCACAACGCGAAGGCGCTGGCGGCGAAGGATCGCGGCCCCTACTTCTACCTGCCCAAGCTGCAGTCGATGGAAGAAGCCGCGCTGTGGAACGACGTGCTCGACCACGTCGAGGCGACGCTGGGCCTGCCGACCGGCCAGATGAAGGCCACCGTGCTGATCGAGACCCTGCCGGCCGCCTTCGAGATGGACGAAATCCTGCACGCGCTGCGCAGCCGCATCGTCGGCCTCAACTGCGGGCGCTGGGATTACATCTTCAGCTACATCAAGACGCTGCGCGCGCATCGCGACCGCGTGCTGCCCGAACGCGGCCAGGTCACCATGACACAGCCGTTCCTGAAGGCGTACTCGGAGCTGCTGATCAAGACCTGCCATCGCCGCGGCGCCCACGCGATGGGTGGCATGGCCGCGCAGATCCCGATCTCGGTGGACCCGGAGGCGAACGAACAGGCCCTCGCCCGCGTGCGTGCCGACAAGCTGCGCGAAGTCACCGCCGGCCACGACGGCACCTGGGTCGCGCATCCGGCGCTGATCCCGATCGCTCGCGAGCTGTTCGACGCGCACATGCCGGAGCCGAACCAGCAGCACGTGGCCCGAGAGGACGTGGAAGTGGCCGCCGAGGACCTGCTGCGCCCGAGCCGCGGCTCGGTCACCCGCAAGGGCTTCGAAGGCAACGTCGAAGTCTGCGTCCGTTACCTGGCGGCATGGCTGGATGGCAACGGCTGCGTGCCGATCCACTGGTTGATGGAAGACGCCGCAACCGCCGAGATCGCCCGCGCCCAGCTGTGGCAGTGGCTGCATTTCGATGCCGACCCGGTGATGCCGGGCCGCCAGCCGCTGCACCTCGACGACGGCACCCCGATGGACTGGGTGCTGCTCGAACGCGCGCTCATCGGCCTGCCTTCGCGGCTGGCCGGCGAAGGCGAGTTCCCCGGCAAGTCGCGCGTCGGCGAAGCCATCGAACTGCTGGTCGAACTCACCCGCCGCGAAGAGCTCGTCGAATTCCTGACCCTGCCCGCCTACGAGCGGCTCTGACTGCCCCGCCACCTGATCACACACCGGAGAACCACCATGAACACGCTGCCCACCGCCGAACAACTCAAGCTGGACTGGGACAACAACGCCCGCTGGGCCGGCATCACCCGCAGCTACACGCCCGAGGACGTGGTGCGCCTGCGCGGCACCGTCCGCATCGAGCACTCGCTCGCCCGCCTCGGTGCCGAAAAGCTGTGGAAATCGCTGAATACCGAGGATTTCGTCAACGCCCTCGGCGCCCTCACCGGCAACCAGGCCATGCAGCAGGTCAAGGCCGGCCTGAAGGCCATCTACCTCAGCGGCTGGCAGGTCGCGGCCGATGCCAACGTCGCCGGCGAGATGTACCCGGACCAGTCGCTGTACCCGGTCAACTCGGTGCCGCAGGTGGTCAAGCGCATCAACAACACCCTGCTGCGCGCCGACCAGCTGCACCATGCCGAAGGCGATGACAGCATCGACATCCTGCAGCCGATCGTGGCCGACGCGGAAGCCGGCTTCGGCGGCGTGCTCAATGCCTACGAACTGATGAAGGCGATGATCGAGGCCGGCGCCGCCGGCGTGCACTTCGAGGACCAGCTGGCGTCGGCCAAGAAGTGCGGCCACCTCGGTGGCAAGGTGCTGGTGCCGACCCGCGAAGCGGTCGAGAAGCTGGTCGCCGCGCGCCTCGCCGCCGACGTGATGGGCGTGCCGACGCTGATCGTCGCCCGCACCGACGCCGAAGCCGCCGACCTGCTGACCAGCGACATCGACGACAACGACAAGCCGTTCTGCACCGGCGAACGCACCGTGGAAGGCTTCTTCAAGACCCGCAACGGCCTGGACCAGGCGATCAGCCGCGGCCTTGCCTATGCCCCTTACGCGGACTTGGTGTGGTGCGAGACCGGCAAGCCGGACCTGGAGTTCGCGCGCAAGTTCGCCGAGGCCATCCACGCGAAATACCCGGGCAAGATGCTGGCCTACAACTGCTCGCCGAGCTTCAACTGGAAGAAGAACCTGGACGACGCCACCATCGAGAAGTTCCAGAAGGAACTCGGCGCGATGGGCTACAAGTTCCAGTTCATCACCCTCGCCGGCTTCCATGCGCTCAACTACGGCATGTTCAACCTGGCGCACGGCTACGCCCGCCGGCAGATGAGCGCCTTCGTCGAGCTGCAGGAAGCCGAGTTCGCGGCCGCCGAGAAGGGCTTCACCGCGGTCAAGCACCAGCGCGAAGTGGGCACCGGCTATTTCGATGCCGTCACCCAGACCATCCAGGGCGGCCAGTCCTCCACGGTGGCGCTGAAGGGCAGCACCGAGGAAGAGCAGTTCCAGGAAGAGCGCGCCGCCTGATCGACGCGACATGCAGTGCCACGGACCGCCCGGCTTGCCCGGGCGGTCCTGTTTCCGGGCATCGCCGCTTGGCGGTCAGTGGCTGATGCGGTGGCCGCTGATCAGTCGTTCGCCGAGGCTGACGAACTGCAGGCCCACCTGCGACACCCGATCCTTGTCCAGCGAGCGCACGATCAGCAGCGCCGGGCCGAGCGCGAGGCGATCACCGATCTGCGGCGCCTCGTCGTAGCGCTCGTCGAACAGCTGGGCCGCGGTGCGGTCGGCGTAGCGCTTGGGCAGCCGGAGCCCGTAGAACTGCGCGAGTTCGCCCAGCGCGACATCCCCCGGCAGGGCGAACGCCCCGAAGC
>JAEXBT010000124.1 GCA_023393895.1 Pseudomonadota bacterium | reverse complement strand
ATGGCCCAGCGCACGCCTTCGCGGCCGATGCCCGAGTCCTTCACGCCGCCGTAGGGCATCGAGTCGACGCGGAAGCTCGACACGTCGCCAACGATGACGCCGCCGACCTCCAGCCGCTCCCAGGCACGCATCGCGTGGTCCAGGCGCGCCGTGAACACGCCCGCCTGCAGGCCGTAGTCGCTGTCATTGACCCGTGCCAGCGCGTCATCGAAATCATCGAAGGGCTCGAGGATCGCTACCGGTCCGAACGCCTCCTTGCGCTGCAGTTCGGCATCGCGCGGCACCCGCTCCAGCAGGTGCGCCGGCAGCATGACGCCATCGCGCGCGCCGCCGGCGAGCACGCGGGCACCGGCCTTCTTCGCATCGCCGATCCAACGCTCGATTCGGATTGCGGCATCCTCGTCGATCATCGGCCCGATGAAGGTCTGCTCGTCTTGCGGATTGCCCATCCGCAGCGATTTCACCTTCGCCCGCAGCTTCTTACGGAGTGCATCGTGGATGTCGCGATGGGCATAGATGCGCTGCACGCTGATGCAGCTCTGGCCGCTCTGGTAATAGGCGCCGAACGCAAGCCGTTCGACGACATGGTCAAGCGACGCGCCGGGATCGGCATCGACGATGCAGGCGGCATTCCCACCCAGCTCCAGCGTGACCTTCTTGCGGCCCGCGCGCGCCTTGAGCTCCCAGCCGATCGGGCCGCCGGTGAACGAAAACAGCGCGATGCGCGCGTCCTCGACCAGCTGCGCGGCGTCCTCGTTCGAGCAGGGCAGGATCGAGAATGCGCCCTTGGGCAGGTCGGTCCCGGCCAGCACCTCGCCGATGATCAGGGCGCCGACCGGGGTCTTGGCCGCGGGTTTCAGCACGAACGGACAGCCGGCGGCGATTGCCGGCGCGACCTTGTGCGCGACCAGGTTGAGGGGAAAGTTGAACGGCGTGATGAAGCTGCACAGGCCGACGGGGAAACGCCGGGTCATGCCGCGATAGCCGCGCGTGCGTTCGCCGATCCCGAGTTCGAGCACCTCGCCGCCGACGCGGATGGCTTCCTCGGCGGCGATCCGGAAGGTTTCGATCAGGCGGGTGACCTCGCCTCGGGCGTCGCGGATCGGCTTGCCGGCCTCGATGCACAGCGCCTGCGCCAGCTCCTCGCGACGCGCCTCGAAGCGTTCCACGCAATGCAGCAGCACCGTGCGGCGACGGTCCGGCGCGAAGACGGCCATCGCCTCGCGCGCGCGATGACCGGCGACGATTGCCTTGCGCACCAAGGCGGCATCGGCATAGGCGACGCGCGTCGCGCGCTTGCCGCTGTACTTGTCGAACACCTCCAGCGTTTCGCCGCTCTCATGGGGGCGATTGGCGAGGTAGAGCGGATAGGACTTCTTCAGCTTCATGGCGGCGAGGCGTGCGGTTTGACGCCAATCTAGCGCGGCCGGCGTGGCGTGGTGGCGAAGGTCGCGCTAGTCGAGTACGCGCAGACGCAGTTCGCCATCGGCGAGCTGCGCACGGATCGCATCGCCGGCGCGGGCATCGTTCACGCCGCGTACCAGATGGCCGTCCTCGTGGTGGAGCATGGCGTAGCCACGCGCCACGGTGGCCAGCGGGCTGATCGCCGCCATCGCCCGTGCCAGCCCGACCAGCCGCTGCTGGTCGAACTGCAGACGCGCCTGCAGCGCCGCCCGCGATCGCCCGCGCTGGCCATGCAGCCGTTGCGCCAGCGCGGCCAGCCGGTGCATGGGTGCCTGCGCCCGCAATCCGGCCCCGGCGTGGCGGGTCCGCGCCAGAGCGGCCAGCAGCTCGCGCGCCAGCAGCGCGTCCAGCCGGCGCCTAGCCTCCCGTTCACGCGCGCGCAGCAATGCGAGCCGGGCCTGCGGGCGACTGCCGTTCAGGCGCAGCATTGCCCGGTCCAGGCGTTGCATGGCGGCGCGCAGCTCGTGCTGTTGCTGGGCCTCGATGCGCTGACGCAGGCGTTGCAGGCGCTGCAGCAGTGCCCCGCGTTCGGGCGCGACCAGCTCGGCGGCGACCGAGGGGGTTGGCGCGCGCAGGTCGGCCGCGAAATCGCTCAGCGAAAAATCTGTTTCATGGCCGACCGCACTGACGACCGGCACATCGCTGGCGGCGATCGCGCGCGCAAGCTGCTCGTCGTTGAACGCCCACAGGTCTTCCAGCGAGCCACCGCCACGCGCCAGCAGCAGCAGGTCGTAGCGCCTTGATGCGATCGCACGCGAGAGCATCCCGCGCAGTTGGGCCGCGGCGGTCGCGCCCTGTACCGGCACCGGCAACACTTCGACCTCCAGCAGCGGGAAGCGCCGCGCCAGTACCGAGAGCACGTCGCGGACGGCCGCGCCGGTGGGCGAGGTGAGTACGCCGATCCGCCTCGGGAAGGCGGGAAGCGGCTGCTTGCGCGCATCGTCGAACAAGCCCTCGGCCTGCAGCCGTGTCTTCAGCTGCTCGAACGCGCGGCGCAACGCGCCTTCGCCGGCCTCCTCCATGTGGTCGAGCACCAGCTGGTATTCGCCGCGCGCTTCGTACAGCGTCACCCGGCCACGCGCGAGCACGCGCAGTCCCTCGCGCGGGATGAACTTCAGCCACGAGGCCTTCGGCTTGAACATCGCCGCCCGTACCTGCGCACCTGCGTCCTTCAGCGTGACGTAGAGGTGGCCGGAGGACGGCCGCGCGACATTGCCTAGCTCGCCCTCGATCCAGACCAGCGGGAAGCTGTCTTCCAGCAGGTTGCGCGCCAGCACGTTCAGCTGGCTCGGGGTCAGGACGGGATCTTCGGAAGCGGGCATGGCAGCAGGATACCCGCAGTCGATCCGCGAATCGGCACGCGCCCGCCACACACCGGAAAAGTACAATTCCCCCATGGAAACTCCGATGCCGCTTCCCGAACCGCCCGCCTTCGGCCCGCAGCCGCGACACCGCACGCTGCCGGTCGCGGTCGGCAAGGTGACGGTGGGTGGTGATGCGCCAGTGGTGGTGCAGTCGATGACCAATACCGATACCGCCGACGTGGCGGCGACGGTGAAGCAGGTGGCCGAACTCTGGCGCGCAGGCTCCGAGCTGGTGCGGCTCACCGTCAACAATGCCGAGTCCGCCGCCGCGGTGCCTCGCATCGTCGACAAGCTGGCGATGATGGGCGTGGAAGTACCGCTGATCGGCGACTTCCACTACAACGGACACACCCTGCTGGCCGATGAGCCGGCCTGCGCGGAGGCGTTGGCGAAGTATCGGATCAACCCGGGCAATGTCGGCTTCGGACGGAAGAAGGACGCCCAGTTCGCGCAGCTGATCGAGTTCGCGATCCGCCACGGCAAGCCGGTGCGCATCGGCGCCAACTGGGGCTCGCTCGACCAGTCGCTGGCGGCCACGCTGATGGACGAGAACGCCACGCGCGCGGTGCCGTGGGATGCAGGACGCGTGTTGCGCGAGGCGTTGATCCGTTCGGCGCTGGATTCCGCAGATCGCGCGGTGGAACTGGGATTGCCGGCCGACCGCATCATCCTCTCGGTCAAGGTCAGCGGCGTGCAGGAGCTGGTTGCGGTCTATCGCGATCTCGCTGCACGCAGTGATTACGCCCTGCATCTGGGCCTGACCGAAGCCGGCATCGGCAGCAAGGGCATCGTCGCCAGCAGTGCGGCGCTGGCGGTGCTGTTGCAGGAAGGCATCGGCGACACCATCCGCATTTCGCTCACGCCCGAGCCCGGCGCCTCGCGCACGCAGGAAGTGATCGTGGCCCAGGAGCTGCTGCAGACCATGGGCCTGCGCGCGTTCACCCCGCTGGTCACCGCCTGCCCGGGCTGCGGGCGCACCACCAGCGAGTTCTTCCAGGAGCTGGCAAAGGTGGTGCAGGCGCACGTGCGCGAGCGCATGCCGGAGTGGAAGGTGACCCGTCCGGGCGCCGAGAACATGACGCTCGCGGTGATGGGCTGCATCGTCAACGGGCCCGGCGAATCGCGCCACGCCAACATCGGCATCTCGCTGCCGGGTACCGGTGAGGCGCCGGCCGCGCCGGTGTTCGAGGATGGCCAGAAGACCGTGACCTTGCGTGGCGAGAACATCGCGCAGGAATTCATCGCGTTGATCGATGATTACGTCGAACGCCGCTATGCCGTCACCACCGACTGACTTGCGCGGCGTCATCGCCGACGAGGCGCGCTACGGCGCGCGTGAGCTGCGGCGCTCCTGGAAGCGCATTGGCCTGCTGTTCGCGGCGATCCTGCTGCCGTTGTGGGCCTTTGGCGGGCTGGCCGAGGAAGTGAGCGAAGGCGAAGCCTTCTTCTTCGACAAGCCCGTGTTGCAGTGGGCGCAAGGCCTGCATGGGCCTGGGCTGGACACGCTGTTCCTGTTTTTCTCGAAGGTCGGCTATGCCTGGGGCGTGATCCCGCTCGACATCGCGCTGGTGGCGGTGCTGGCGCTGCTGCGCCGCTACCGCGAGGGCCTGTTCTGTGGGCTGGTGCTCGGCGGCTCGGCCCTGCTCAACATGGCGGCGAAGCAGTTCTTCGCGCGCGCACGACCGGCGCTCTGGCCATCGCTGGCGCCGGAAACCAGCTTCAGCTTCCCGAGCGGACACGCGATGGGCTCGATGACCCTGGCCGCGGTACTGGTGCTGCTGGCCTGGCGCACCCGTTGGCGCTGGCCGGTGCTGGTGACGATGCTCGTATTCGTGGTAATGGTCGGGGTGTCGCGCGTGTACCTGGGCGTGCATTATCCGAGCGACATCCTCGCTGGCTGGTCGGCGGCTGTCGCCTGGACGGTCGGGATCTACGTGCTGCTGTTTCGCGGTGCGCGCCGGCCGTGGGCGGCCACGACGGCGGATTGAACCAGCCGCGGATTCAGTTGCCCGGCTCGACCGCCTCTGAAGGCGAATGACTACGGTTGCGCCGCGCCAGCGTGGCCTCACGATGGGCGATGTAGGCGGTGGCGGCGAAGATGACCAGCGCGCCGGCGGCGGTCCAGCCATCGATCACCTCGTTGAACAGCAGCCAGCCGGCAATCGTCACCACCGGCAGCTGCAGGAAGCTGATCGGCGTCAGCGCCGAGACTTCGCCCAGCTTCAACGCGCGCGTCCACAGCAGCTGGCCGATGGTGCCGAGCACACCGCACAGCACCAGCCACAGCCAGGCGATGCCCTGTGGCGCGTGCCAGACGAAGATCGCCGGCAGCAGCGACATCGGGATCCAGAAGATGTAGGTCCAGAACACGATGGTATCCGAGCCATCGACGCGCGAGAGCTGCTTGATCTGGATGGCCACGACCGCGTTGAGCACGGCCGCGAGCAGGGCGATCAGCAGGCTGGGCGAGAACGCCTGCGACCACGGCCGCACGATCACCAGCACGCCGATGAAGCCGGCCGCGACTGCCAGCCAGCGGCGAATGCGCACCGTCTCGCCCAGCCAGAGCGCGGCGGCGATGGTGACGAAGATCGGCGAGGAGTAGGCCAGCGCGATCGCCTGCGACAGCGGCAGGTTGCCGATTGCCCAGAAGCCGCAGAACATGCTGAAAATGCCGATCGCGCAACGCAGGAAGTAGCGCGGGAGCTGGTTGGAACGCACCACAGCGCGCATCGCCTGTGCCGGCGCTGGGCTGCGCATGGCTGGCAGCGCGAGGATCGGCAGCAGTGACAGGAAGCCGAAGAAGTTGCGGAAGAAGGCGACTTCCCAGGTCGGCTCGGTGGCCGAGGCCATGCGGATGCAGATCGCCATCATGCCGAAGGCCACCGTGCTGCCCATCATCAGCAGTGCCGCGCGCAGCTGCACCGGTCGCGGCATGTCGGCGCTCACCAGTGCGCCCCGACCAGGCGCGGCTCGGGTTCGATGTCGATGCCGAAGCGTTCGCGCACGCTCGCGGCAATGCGACGCGCGAGTTCAAGCAGTTCCGTGCCGCTGGCGTGACCGTGGTTCACCAGCACCAATGCATGCCCGGGCGAGACGCCGGCGTCGCC
>JAEXBT010000054.1 GCA_023393895.1 Pseudomonadota bacterium | reverse complement strand
GGCGCGCTGCACTTCGGCCAGCCGAGCCATCCGCGCGCCGACCACGCTTCTGCCATCGGCGACCTGCATCAGCACCGTGACACCCGCTGCCGACAGCAGAGCGAAAATCACGACGGCGACCAGCATCTCGAGAAGGCTAAAGCCGCCGGTTTGCAGTGGCCGGTTCCAGAGGCTCATGACGCCCCCCGCAGCACCTGCCGCTCTGCGAGCAGCTGGGAGGACGCCGTGCCGCGCACGCCAATGTCGATCCGCAGAAGCTCCTCGCCAGTTGGCACGACCTGCCGCTGCCAGTGCCAGCGGCGCTCGCCCTGGATGTCCTCGCCCTCGGGACGGGATTGCAGCGTTTCAAGCGGCAGTACGGCTGCCTCCACCGCCAGGTTTTCGGCAACGATGTCAGCCAGCAGGCGTTCCTCGGCGATCGCTGCGGCTCGCGCGCTTTCGCCGCCAAGGTTCAGCAAGGCCAACACGGCGAGGCTGAAGACGGCGAGCGCCACCAGCAGCTCCAGCAAGGAGAATCCGCCAGCGCCGACGGGATCAGCGCGCATGGGCAAGGATGCGCGCGCTGCCATCCGCGGCCACCTCAAGTCGTGTCGCGCCCTGCTTGCCCCGGAGTTCGACTTCGCCCGGCTCGGCCCCGCCTTGCGCGTTCCACTGGAACGTCTTCGAATCGCCGTGCCGCGGCAAGGTGGGCTGCACGCTGGCTGGCCAGCGCCGCGCAGCCAACGGCGGTCGCTCAAGTGGTTGCCAGCGCTCGAAGTCCCGGTGCTCGAAACGGTAGCCCGTTGCGTCCAGCTGCAGACGTACCGCGCGACCGGACAGTATGGCTTCGTCGCGGGCGCCCCCCATCTGTACGGCCAGCTGTTCCATGGCGCTCCTCTCGGGCGCCAGGATCGCAGGTGCGGTGAGTGCCACGGCCGTACCGAGCAGCCCGACGAGGACCAGTGTCACCATCAACTCCACCAAGGTGAAGCCGCTGACCGAGCGCGTGCTGGCGGAGGGAGGGGAGGCACCCATGCGCATGGATCGGACTCAGTTCCAGTTGCCAATATCGGCATTCTCGCCATCGCCGCCTTCCTGGCCATCGGCGCCCAGCGAGTACACGTCGAAGCGGCCGTGCTGGCCCGGATTGCGGTATTGGTAGGGGTTGTCCCAAGGGTCATTTGGGAGGCGGCGAATGTAACCCCCTTGGCGGTAGCGCTCCGGACGCGACAGTCCAGCAGGCGCCTTCACCAGCGCGTCGAGGCCCTGACTTGTGTCGGGGTAGCTCAGCATCTCGAGCCGGTAGGTCTCCAGCGCCTGCTCGAGCGTGGCGATGTCGGCACGCGCCTTCTCGACCATTGCGCGATCCTGGCTCGGCATCACGTTTATCATCACGACCGTGGCCAGCAGCCCGAGGATGACGATGACCACCATCAGTTCGACCAGGGTAAAGCCGCGTGGGCGGCGGGAGATGCGAAGGTTGCGGGACATGAGGGAGCTCCGTGCGGTCATCGACCGACCATTGAATTGAACTGGAGGATGGGAAGCAGGATGGAGAGCACGATCGCGGCGACGATCGCGCCCATCAGCACGATGATGGCCGGCTCCAGCAGGCTCATCAGCGCCGATGTGAAGGTGCCGAACTCGCGTTCAAGGTAGTCGGCTGCGCGCTCGAGCATCACGCCAAGTTGGCCGCTGGCCTCGCCGCTCGCCGCCATGTAGAGCAGGATCGGCGGGAAGATGCCGGCGCTTCGCATTGCCTGCGAAAGGCTGCCGCCCTCGCGGATGGATTCGGCCATCGCGCGCGTGGCGTTCCGAAGCACGCGGTTGCCGACGGTGTCGACGGTGGCACGCAGCCCCTCGAGCATCGGCAGGCCACTCGCGAGCATCACCGAAAGCGTGCGTGCCAGTCGTGCCGCGTGCAGGTTGCGGATGAGCTTGCCGACGCCGGGAAGTCCCAACAGCCAATGGTCGAAGCGCAGGCGAAATGCTTCTTGCCGGAACAGATTTGACAAGCCGAAGGCACCGAGTGCCAGCGCAAGCACGAGCAGCCACCCCCAGCCGGTCAGAAGGTCCGATACGGCGATCACCGCGCGCGTCAGCCATGGCAGCGCGCGGCCCATGGAATCGAACTGCTCGACCACCTTCGGCACCACGAAGGTCATCAGCGCGATGACCACGCCCATCGCCACCACCGCGAGCACGGTCGGATAGATGAGTGTGGCCAGCAGCTTGCCGCGCACCTGCTGCTGGCGCTCGTGCAGGTCAGCCAATCGCTGCAGGATCTGCGGCAGCGCGCCGGTACCTTCGCCGGCTGCGATCATGGCGCGATACAACGGCGGAAACGCGCGGCCCTGATTGGACATCGCCTGCGACAGGCGCTGGCCTTCGACGATGCCGGCGTGCACGCCGGAAAGCGTGCGCCGGACCGCCGGTTTCTCCGCCTGGCTGGCCAGTGTCCGCAGCGCCTCTTCTAGCGGGGCCACTTCGACCAGCGTTGCCAGTTGGCGCGTGGTCAGGGTCAGGTCGCGGCCGTTGAAGCGACCTGACCACAGGCGTCCGGGCGGCGCACCCTGCGTGGATGTTGTGAGCGAAACGGGCACCCAGCCTCGACGGTCCAACTCGCCGCGCGCTGTGCTTTCGCTTGGCGCCTCCAGCGTGCCTGTGCGGGTGTGGCCACGCGTGTCCAGCGCGGCGTAGTCATACCAGGGCATCGTCTTGCGCCTCCTGCCTGCTGACCCGCATGGCCTCCTCGACCGTGGTCAGCCCTTCCGCGACGGCCTGGCG
>JAEXBT010000125.1 GCA_023393895.1 Pseudomonadota bacterium | reverse complement strand
TCCGAGAAGCGTTCGGCCACCTCGGCCAGCAGCCTGAGGTGCTGGTGGGTGAAGTGGGCGGGGACCGAGAGCGCCAGCACGAGGTCCACGTCCTGATCGTCCATCGCCCCGAAGGCGATCGGTGCCTCCAGCCGCACGAAGGCGGCGCGGGCTTCGTCGCTGGCATCGTTGCGTCCGTGCGGCAGGGCCACGCCATGCCCGATCGCCGTGCTGCCCATGCGTTCGCGCTGACGCAGGCTGTCGGCAATGTCCTTGCGGTGGTGGCCGTCGTGATCGAGCAGGCCGGCCAGCTGGTCAATCAGCGCGCCGGCGTCGGTGGCCCGGTCAATCACCGCGACGCGCGCGGGCGACAGGATGGAACGAAGACTCATGCCGGTCGGGCGTCCAGGTCAATGCGACGCGCGGAGCATAACAGCCCGCGCGGGGCGGGCTGTCGTGCGAACGGCCGCGGGAGGTCAGCCGAAGGTGCCATCGCGCGCAGGGTTCTCACCGCGATGGTGGTCCACCATCTTCTCCTTGTGCTTGACCAGCATCCGGTCCAGCTTGTCGACGAGCAGGTCGATGGCGGCATACATCGTGTCGGCCGCGGCATCGGCATGGTAGTCGCGGCCGGCCACGCGGATATGGCCCTCGGCGCGATGCTGCGGCTTGTCCACCGACAGCTGCAGGCGCACTTCCAGCGGGTGCTCGAAGTGCCGCTCCAGCCGCGAGAGCTTCTCCTGGCTGTAGTCGCGCAGGGCGTCGGTGACTTCGAGGTTGTGGCCGTGGACATCGATCTGCATGGGCGCCTCCTTGGGCTGTCGTCGTTGCAACGCCAGCATCGCCCAAAGCGGCCCGGTTGGGGTGAAGTCGCTGTTAAGACGGGCGCGGGGACGGCCCGGGCCGAAGCTCAGGCCAGCCGGACCCGCTGGCCCGAAGGCGGGATCTGCATCGCCTCGCGGTACTTGGCCACGGTGCGGCGCGCGACCGGGATGCCGCTCTCGTTGAGGTGCCGGGTCAGTGCCGCGTCCGACAGTGGCTTGCGCGGGTTCTCAGCCTCGATGAGGCCGCGGATCATCGACTGGATCGCGGTGCTCGAGGCTTCGCCCGCGCCGGTGTCGATCCCCGAGGCGAAGAAATCACGCAGCGCGATCGTCCCGCGCGGCGTGCGCACGTACTTGCGGGCGATCGCCCGCGAGATGGTGGATTCATGCAGGTCCAGCTGGGCGGCGACCTCGCGCAGGGTGAGCGGGCGCAACGCCTGCTGGCCGAACTTCAGGAAGCCGGCCTGCTCGCGCATCAGGCAGGTGACCACGCGCAACAGGGTTTCGCCGCGCTGTTCGATGTTCTTCAGCAGCCAGCGCGCCTCCTGCAGGCGGCCGCGCAGGTAGTTGCCGTCATCGCCGCGGACGGTGCCGGCCATCCGGGCGTATTCGCGGTTGATGTTCACCCGCGGCCGTGCGTGGCCGGCCAGCGCCGCCTGCCAGATGCCGCGCTGGCGCCAGATCACCGCATCCGGCACCACATAGGTGTCCTGGGCGATGCCGCCGATCTGCGCGCCCGGCCGCGGGTCGAGCGTGCGCAGCAGGGCGATGGCGGCTTCGGCCTCGGCGAGCGGGCAACCGAATTCGCGGGCGATGCCTTCGGCGCCGATCTTCGGCAGGCGCTCGATCGCGTGTCCGGCGATGCGCAGCGCAATGGCGAGGGCAGGGGTGTCGGCCGGCAGCCGGCGCAGCTGGATCGCGAGGCACTCGCCAAGGTCGCGGCAGCCGCAGCCGATCGGGTCGAACTGCTGGATGAGGTGCAGCACCGGCAGCAACTCCGCTTCACCCACCAGCAGTTCCGGCGCCAGGCTGGCGGCGAGCGCGGCCAGGGGCTCGCGCAGGTAGCCGTCGTCGGCGATCGCATCCACCAGCGCCAGCCCGATCTGCTGGTCGCGTGGAGAGAGCGGCGTCAGCCCGAGTTGCCAGCGCAGATGCTGCTGCAGGCTTTCCTCGGCGACCTGCCGGTCCGCTGGATCATCCTCGCCGTCGTACTGGCCGCCGCTGCCGCCGGCGGCACTCCAGTCCTCGCCGGTCTCGCGCCATTCGTCGCGGATGTCATCGCCATTCCAGGCGTCCTCGTCGTTGCTGGCCGGCGCGGTGGGGCCATCGGCCGGGTCGCCCGGGGCGGGACCCTCCGAGAGTTCCAGCGGCCGTGCGTCCTCCGCCCACTCGAGCAGGGGATTCGACTCGACGGCTTCGGCCAGCTGCGCCTCCAGTTCGGTCGCCGACATCTGCAGCACCGCCAGCGCTTGGCGCAACTGCGGCGTCAGGGCCAACTGCTGGGACTGGCTGGCGGTAAGGTTCTGCTTCATCGGGCCCCGGTCTCGTGCAGGAACCCCTGCCGGTGGCCGGGTACTCAGAGGCGGAAGGATTCGCCCAGATACACGCGCCGCACGTCGGGGTTGTTGAGCAACGCGCCAGGAGCCCCCTGCGCAAGCACGCTGCCTTCGTTCAGGATATACGCCCGGTCACAGATTCCCAAGGTTTCGCGGACGTTGTGGTCGGTGATCAGCACGCCGATGCCGCGGTTCTTGAGGTGGGTGATGATCTTCTGGATCTCGCCGACCGAAATCGGGTCG
Organism: Pseudomonadota bacterium; assembly: GCA_023393895.1. The sequence continues at coordinate 129 of JAEXBT010000125.1, read as the reverse complement.
ACGCCGGCGAAGGGTTCGTCCAGCAGCATCAGCCGCGGATTGGCGGCCAGCGCGCGGGCGATCTCCACGCGGCGGCGCTCGCCGCCCGACAGGCTGGCGCCGGCCTGGTCGGCCACGTGGGTGACCTGC
>JAEXBT010000040.1 GCA_023393895.1 Pseudomonadota bacterium | reverse complement strand
CCGGCAAGGACCTGCGCGAGCGTGTCAATGACGTGTTGCCGCTGCCCGAGGAGGGCTGAGCGGCAGCTTGCGGATTCACCTGTGCAGGCTTAATGGTTAACATGCCGGATGGCCTTCGTTGAACAATGGTTCTGGTTCGTCCTGCTGCTGCCTGCCGCGGCAGTGATGGGCTGGGTGGTCGGGCGACGCGGTGGCGAGCGCCACAGCGACAGCCAGGTCAGCAAGCTTTCGACGACCTATTTCCGCGGCCTCAACTATCTCCTCAACGAGCAGCCGGACAAGGCGATCGAACTGTTCCTGCATATCGCGGAACTGGACAAGGAGACCTTCGAGACGCAGGTCGCTCTGGGCCATCTGTTCCGCCGCCGCGGCGAGGTGGATCGGGCGATACGCCTGCACCAAGGCCTGGTCGAGCGCAAGGACCTGACCGACGCACAACGGGTACAAGCGTTGCTCGCACTGGGCGAGGATTACATGAAGTCGGGGCTGCTCGATCGCGCCGAAACCGTGTTCACGGAACTGGCCGAGATCGACCAGCGCGCGCCGCAGGCGCTGCGCCACCTCATCGACATCTTCCAGTCCGAACGCGACTGGAACCGCGCGATCGAGAACGCGCATCGCTACGAGGAGGCTACCGGTACGCCGATGGGCGAGCTGATCGCCATGTACGAATGCGAGCTGGCCGAGAGGCACCGCGCCGCGGGTGATCTGGAGGCGGCGCATGCGGCGATCCGGCGCGCGTACGCGGCCGATTCAAACGCAGTGCGGCCCGGGATGCTGGAAGGGCGGATCGAGGCGGTGGCCGGCAACCACGCCGCGGCGATCAAGGCGTTCGAACGCGCTGCACGGCATGACAGCGACTACCTGCCTGACATCCTGCCGACGTTACTGGACAGCTACGAACAGGTGGGCGACCTGGCCGGTGCCAAACGCTTCCTCACCGAGATGACCGAACATTACCGGGGGGTGGCGCCGGTGCTTGCGCTCACCCAGCTGGTGGAGCGGGAGGAGGGCGTCCACGCGGCGCGGCAGTATCTGGCGAAACAGTTGAAGGACCGGCCATCGGTACGCGGTGAGGCCGCGTTGATCGAACTGACGCTCAACGACGGCACCGAACCGATGTCCACGCTGCACGATCTGGGCCAGATCACCGATCAGCTGCTGGTTCGCAATCCAAGCTACCGGTGCAGCCAGTGCGGCTTTGGTGCCCGTTCACATCACTGGCAGTGCCCGAGCTGTCGCGCCTGGGGCACGGTCAAGCCCCTCCTGAACTACGCTGTGGTGTGACTGTGGAGCCTTGGCTCTGGCTGCTCGCGGGGTTTGTGCTCACCCTGATCGGCACCGGTCTGGCACGCCGATACGCCTTGCGCCGTCAGTTGCTCGACCACCCGGACGCCCGCCGCAACCATCAGACGGCCACTGCACGCGGGGGCGGCATCGCCATCCTTGGCACCTTGCTGGCAACCGCCGGGATGCTGGCGATCCTGCATCCCGCCCACACGAGGACCATGGTTTGGATGGCGGCATCGATGCTGCTGGTCGGAGGCATCGGCTGGTGGGATGACCACCGCCCCCTCTCGGCATGGCTCCGGCTGCTGGTGCATCTGCTTGCGGGTCTGTGCCTCGTTGCGGGCGGATGGGGGGCGGGCTGGCCTGCATGGCTGCTGGCAGCCGCCGTGGTGCTCGCACTGGTCCTCATCAACTTCTGGAACTTCATGGACGGCATCGATGGCATCGCCGCTTCGCAGGCGACGGTCCTCGCGCTGATCATTGCTGCGTTCTGCGCGGGGGGCTGGCCCGCGTTCTTTCTTGCGCTGGCTGGCGCATCCTCGGGCTTCCTGGCCTGGAACTTCCCCAAGGCACGGATCTTCATGGGGGATGTGGGCAGTGGCCTGTTGGGCGTGACGATTGCCTGGGGATGGGCGGTTGCCACGGGGGCGACACCGCTAGCGGGACTCTTGCTGCTCTTTCCCCTTGCACCCTTCCTGGTGGATCCCGGTCTGACGCTGTTGCTGAGGATATTCCGACGCGAGCGCTGGTGGCAGGCACACTCCAGCCACAGCTACCAGATCGCAGCCCGGGCGCGCGGAAGCCATGTCCCGGTCACGCTGGCGTATCTCACCGTTACCGGACTCGGCGCACTGCTGGCCCTTGTCTTGAAGGAGCGGGGTGCAACCTTCATCCTGCCGATCCTCGGGGCGTGGTATATCGCTTCGGCTATCATGTGGCGGGCGTTGCGATCGCCCTCCAAGGACAGGACGGACCGGAGTCACGCATAGATGCTGCATCTTCGCGAACGCTGGAGCGCCGCTTTGCCACGCATGATGGTCGTTACGCATGACCTGTTCATGGTCGCATTGGCGTGGATCGGTCTGTTCTGGGTCCGATACAGCATGGTTGCCGACGGTGCCATGCCTGCGTTCGACTTCCTGCAGTTGGCGATTGTCCTGTCATTGCAGGGCATGGTGTTCTGGCAAGTGGGCCTGTATCGCGGCTTGTGGCGGTTCGCCAGCGTGCCCGATCTGGCCAACCTGCTGAAGGCCTCGTTGCTCGGACTCCTGCTGATCGTCATTGGCCTGTTCCTCTACAACCGCCTGCAAGCGGTGCCGCGCGCAGTGCTGGTGCTGTATCCGGTGACGCTGGTGGCGCTGCTGGGCATGCCGCGGCTGCTCTACCGGGCATGGAAGGACAGCACCTTCGACCGGCGACGCGATGCGGCGTTGCGCATCCTCATACTGGGTGCGGGGCGAGCAGGGGAGGGATTCATCCGCGATCTGTTGCGCTCCGGCATCTACTCGCCGGTCGGATTGCTGGATGACGCGGCCAGCCTGCGTGGCACCCGCGTGCACGGCATTCCTGTGCTGGGCAAGATCGAGGATGCGGCCGAAATCGCGCGCGAAACCGCGGCAAAGCTTCTTGTGATCGCGATGCCATCGCTCAGCGCCGAAGAGATGCAGAGGGTGATCGCCGTCTGTGAATCGACCGGGCTGCCGTTCCGGATGATCCCGCGTCTGGAGGACGTGCTGGCCGGTCGCTCGTTGCCCGGCGAGCTCAAGGAGGTGGCGATCGAGGACCTGCTTGGCCGCGCGCCGGTGCCGCCGGACTGGCTGGCGATCCGCGGCTGGCTGGGGGGACGCAGCGTGCTGGTGACCGGCGCGGGCGGCTCGATCGGGGCGGAGCTGTGCCGGCAGTGCGCCCGTAACGGAGCGATCCACCTCACCCTCATCGAACAGGATGAGCTTTCCTTGATGCGCATCCAGCAAGAGCTCGCACGGGATTTCCCTTCAGTCGGATGTGCGCCGGTGCTGGGCGATTGCGGTGACCGCGCGGTCATGGACCATGCCCTGTCGCGGCAGCCGGTGCAGGCGGTTTTCCATGCGGCTGCCTACAAGCAGGTGCCGATTCTGGAAGGGCAGTTGCGCGAGGCGGTGCGCAACAACGCCATCGCCACACACGTCGTGGCCCGGGCCGCGGTGGACGCGGACGTGGAAACCTTCGTGCTCATTTCCACGGACAAGGCAGTGGACCCCGTGAATGTCCTCGGCGCCAGCAAGCGCCTGGCCGAGCTCGCTTGCCAGCTTCACGCGGCGCGGAGCCGCACGCACTTCGTGACCGTCCGTTTTGGCAACGTGCTCGATTCGGCAGGTAGCGTGGTGCCGCTGTTCCGCGAGCAGATCCGCCTGGGCGGTCCGGTGACCGTGACCGATCCGGAGGTCACCCGATACTTCATGACCATTGCCGAAGCCTGCCAGCTGATCCTGCAGGCATCGGCGATGGGGGCACACGACGCGATCTATACGCTCGACATGGGCGAGCCTGTGGCGATCCGCATTCTGGCCGAGCAGATGATCCGCCTGGCCGACAAGCAGCCGGGCAAGGACATCGCGATCGTCTACACCGGTCTGCGCCCCGGTGAGAAGCTGCACGAGACGCTGTTCCATGCCGACGAGAACTACCGGCCGACCGCGCACCCCAAGATCCTCAAGGGTGCCTCGAGGGCGATCGACCAGGCGCTGCTCGATGGTGCACTGGAACGGATGCAGGCGGCGGTCGCGATCTACGATCAGGAAGGCCTGGTCGAACTCCTGCACCGCGCGGTGCCGGAATTCTCGCGCATCGCCACGGCGTCCAGTGAAACAAGGACGATCATCGTGCCGTTTCCCGGTCGACGTAGTCGAAGGAATTGATGATGGCGTTTCCACGCATCCGCAAGGCGGTCTTTCCAGTCGCCGGCCTCGGCACGCGCTTCCTGCCTGCCACCAAGACAGTGCCGAAGGAGATGCTGCCGATCGTCGACAAGCCGCTGATCCAGTACGCGGTTGACGAGGCGATCGAAGCGGGTTGCGACACGCTGGTCTTCATCACCAATCGCTACAAGCACGCAGTGGCCGACTACTTCGACAAGGCCTACGAACTCGAGCAGAAGCTGGAGAAAGCCGGCAAGCACAAGCAGCTGGAATTGATCCGCCACGTGCTGCCTGATGGTGTCCGCGCGATCTTCGTCACCCAGCCCGAGGCCCTTGGCCTGGGACATGCGGTGCTCTGCGCAAAAGGGGTGGTGGGGGACGAGCCGTTTGCCGTGCTGCTCCCGGATGACCTGATCTGGAGCCGTGGCGATGGCGCGCTCAAGCAGATGGCCGACCATGCCGAGGCTACCGGCCGTAGCGTGATCGCGGTGCAGGATGTGCCACGTGAGCAGACCGGGAGCTACGGCATCGTGGATGCGCCAGAGTTCGCCGGACAGTCCGGCGGCATCCGCGCGATCGTCGAGAAGCCCTCACCTGCGGAGGCGCCCAGCAACCTGGCAGTGGTCGGTCGCTACGTCCTGTCGCCGTCGATCTTCGGTCTGCTCGAACGCACCGGGCAGGGGACAGGCGGAGAGATCCAGCTCACCGATGCCATTGCCGGACTGCTGCAGACCGAAGGGGTGGATGCCTTCCGCTTCCACGGCACGCGTTTCGACTGCGGCACCAATCTCGGTCTTATCGAGGCCACCGTGCGCTATGCGCTTGACCATGAGCTGCTGAGCGGACCGGCGAAGACGATGATGCAGGGCGCGCTGGACGAGCTGGGGGTGGTCGAGACCTGATTCCGGCAGTCGTGAACGGGGCTGGTGCCCCGCCCTGAAAAAGGCCGCTTTCTGCGGCCTTTTTCGTGACACAGGAGTCTTTTGCAGCTGGCGGTGATCAGAGCGCCTCGAAGATGCCGGCCGCACCCATTCCGGTGCCGATGCACATCGTGACCATGCCGTACTTCTGCTGGCGCCGCTTCATGCCATGCACGATGGTCGCGGTACGGATGGCGCCGGTCGCACCAAGCGGATGACCGAGCGCGATCGCGCCGCCCAGCGGGTTCACCTTCGACGGGTCCAGCTGCGAGTCGCGGATGACGGCAAGCGCCTGCGCGGCGAAAGCCTCGTTGAGCTCGATCCAGTCCAGCTGGTCCTTGGTCAGGCCGGCCTGCTTGAGCGCCTTCGGGATCGCGGCGATCGGGCCGATGCCCATCACTTCCGGACGCACGCCGGCCACCGAGAAGCTGACGAAACGCGCCAGCGGCGTCAGCCCGTAATCCTTCACCGCCTGGCCCGAGGCCAGCAGCACGGCCGCAGCGCCATCGCTCATCTGCGAGCTGTTGCCGGCGGTCACGGTGCCGCCGAACTGGCCGTTGCGGAACACCGGCTTGAGCTTCGCCAGGGTTTCCATGCTGGTGCCGGGGCGCGGGCCTTCGTCGGTATCGGCGACCTTCTCGCGGGTGAGGATGCGGCTGCCGTCGGACAGGTCGGGCACATGGCTGACGATGTCGTAGGGGGTG
>JAEXBT010000121.1 GCA_023393895.1 Pseudomonadota bacterium | reverse complement strand
CTGTGCACCCGGAGGCGTGGTGCTGGCGTCGGTCCCCAATGACGAAGGCGCGAAGGCGCTCGAAGGGGATTTCAAGCGGCTCGCCGGACAGCTGGACGGAGGCTTCAGCAAGTTCCATTGCCGCGTGTTTTGGGCGATGCGCGATGACGCCCGCATCGATGGCGCGCTGCTGTCGCAGTGGCGCCAGGCCGATGCGCCGCGCCCGGTGCTGGATGGCCGCTTCCTCAGTCGGCCTGGGGTGTTCGCATGGAATCGCATCGACGCCGGCTCGGCGCTGCTGGCGGAGAATCTGCCGTCCGGGCTTGCCGGTCGCGCCGCCGACCTGGGCGCGGGCTGGGGCTTCCTTGCCGATGCGCTGCTGGAGAAGAATCCGCAGCTCGCCGCCATCGACCTCTACGAAGCCGACGCGCGCGCGCTCGACCTTGCGCGCAGCAACCTGCGCGCGCGTGGTGAAGAATGTGTCAGCGGATTCCACTGGCACGATGTCGCCGCCGGGCTGCCCGCTGGCGCCCGCTACGACTTCATCCTCAGCAACCCCCCCTTCCACGACACTGGCAAGTCGCCGCAGCCCGCGCTCGGCCAACGCTTCCTGCAGGCGGCGGCCGGCGCGCTCGACCCGCACGGCGCGTTCTGGCTGGTGGCGAATGCGCAGCTGCCCTACGAGACGCTGTTGTCGGAGCGCTTCGGGGCTGTCCGGCAGGTCGCCGCAGAACGCGGCTACAAGGTGATCGAAGCACGCGAGGCGCGCGGATGAGCGGCAAGGTCAAGCTCTTGCGCTACCTCGCCAATCTTGGCTACGGCAGCCGCCGCGAGGTGCTCGGCCTGTTCGGCGAAGGCCGCGTCACCGATGCCGCCGGGGAACTCCTTTACGGGGACGACATCCGCGCGCACGACGACATCCGCATCGATGGCGCGCCGCTCGATCCTGCGCCCGGCCTGCTGCTGATGCTGCACAAGCCCGTCGGCGTGACCTGCTCGGCCAAGGATCAGGGGCGCCTGGTCTACGACCTCCTGCCGCGCCGCTTCCGCCTGCGTGATCCGATCGTCTCGCCGGTCGGGCGGCTCGATCGCGACAGCAGCGGGCTGCTGCTGTTCACCGACGACGGCCAGCTGCTGCACCGGATCATTGCGCCGAAGTCGAAGCTGGCAAAGGTGTATCGCGCCACGCTCGCCCGCGACCTGCGTGGTGATGAAAGCGACATCTTTGCCAGCGGCACGCTGATGCTCGAAAGCGAGAAGACGCCGCTGCTGCCCGCGGAGCTCGAAGTGATCGGCCCGCGCGACGCTCGCCTGACCCTGCACGAGGGGCGCTATCACCAGGTGCGGAGGATGTTTGCGGCGGTCGGCAATCATGTCGAGGCGCTTCATCGCGAACGGATCGGCGGCTTGGCGCTCGACAGCCTGCCCGAAGGCGAGTGGCGATTACTGGACGAGGCAGTGCGCCAGCGGCTGTTCAGCGGCGGCTGAGTCCTCGCAAGCGTCAGCCGTCATTGGCCAGCAGCGCGCGATAGCCTGCGGTGCCGAACCGCTCCATCGCCGCGATGTTGCGCTCGATGATGGTGTCCGGCTCCGGATAGGCTTCGACCGCGCGGTCCAGGCTGGCTTCACGCAACAGGTGCAGCACCGGCCACGGCGCGCGATTGGTGTTGTTGGCGGGGTCGTCGAAATCGCTGTCGGCGAACTGGTAATCGGGATGGAAGCTCGCCACCTGCAGCACACCGACGAGGTCCAGTGCCTCAAGCAGGCCATCGGCATCGTCGAGGAAATCGTTGTAGTCGAGGAAGTCGCGCAGCACGTTCGCCAGCACCAGCAGGGTGGTATCGGTGTCCTCGGCCGGGGTGTCGCGCAGGTGCAGCATCTCCTCGGCCAATTCCTCGCGCAGGTCGTCGAGGGTGTCGGCATCGGACACGACGATGCGCACCTGGTCGCGCACGTAGACCGCCTTCGCGAACGGGCACAGGTTCAGGCCGATCACCGCGCGCTCCAGCCAGCGACGGATGTCGGCCCCGACCGCAGCGCTGTCGATGTCGGTCATGGAGTCCTCTCGATCGTGCGCAGATGCCGCGCCGCATCGGCCATCGGCGTGATCAGTCCCTGAAATTGTCGAACTGCAGCGGCAGTTCGAACTCCTTGCCGCGCAGCAGGGCGATCGCCGCCTGCAGGTCATCGCGCTTCTTGCCGGTCACCCGCAGCTTCTCGCCATTGATCTGGCTGTCCACCTTCAGCTTTGCGGTCTTGATCTCGCCCTGGATCTTCTTCGCCAGTTCGCGGCCGATGCCCTGCTTGACGGTGATCTTCTGCCGCGCGCCGGCCACGTTGGTCTCGATGTCACCGGCTTCCAGGCTGCGCGGATCGATCTTGCGGGCGATCAGCCGCGCGTCGAGGATGTCGCGCATCTGCTGCAGCTGGAAGTCGCTCGGCGCATGCATCGCGATCACGGCCTCCTCCAGCTTGAAGCCGGCATCCACGCCCTTGAAATCGAAGCGCGTGGTCAGCTCCCGGTTGGCCTGGTCCACCGCGTTGGTGAGTTCGTGGGTGTCCACTTCGGAAACGATGTCGAAGGAAGGCATGGCGCGTCACGGAGGATTGAACGTGTCCACAGGTTAGCATCGCGCTTCCCCCGTTCCGGATGCCGCGATGAACGCGCAACCTGCCGCCTCCCCGCATCTGCACGCGCGCCGCGCGGTGCTGCTGATGCTCGCGGCGGTGCTGGTGTTCGCGCTGATGGACGTCGGGCTGAAGACGCTTTCGGCGCACTACCCGCCGTTCCAGGTCGCCCTCCTGCGTGGCGCCTCGTCGTTGCCGCTGGTGCTGGCCTGGGCGCTCGCCACCCGCGGCGCCCGCGACCTGCTGCGCGTGCGCTGGCCGCTGCACCTGCTGCGCGGCGTGCTGGGCGTGATGATGATGGCCGCATTCGTGTACGCGCTGCGCACGCTGCCGCTGTCCACCGCCTACACCATCTTCTTCGTGGGACCGCTGCTGATCACCGCGCTGTCGGTGCCGATCCTGGGCGAACGCGTCGGTCCGCGGCGCTGGACCGCGATCGCCATCGGCATGGCTGGCGTGATCGTGGTGATGCGGCCGAGTGGCGCGGGTTTCGCCAGCTGGGCCGGGCTGGCGGTGCTGGTCTCCGCGCTGGGCTACGCGCTGTCCGCGCTCACCGTGCGGGTGCTCGCGCGCACCGACAGCACGCAGTCGATGGTGGTCTGGCTGATGGCGCTCATTTCACTCGGCGCGGGCGTGCTGGCCTGGCCGCAATGGGTGCCGTTGCGGGGTGCGGATCTCGCCGTCATTGCCGGCATCGGGGTTGCCGGTGCGCTTGGCCAATGGGCGATCACCGAGGCGTTCCGGCTCGGCGAAGCCTCGCTGCTGGCGCCGCTGGAATACACCGCTTTGTTGTGGGGCATCATCTTCGACCTGAGCCTGTGGGGCGTGCTGCCCGATGCGTGGACCTGGGTGGGTGGCGCGATCATCATCGCCAGCGGGCTTTACCTGCTGCGCCGCGAGCGCGTGCATGATGTGGCCGAACATCCCTGAGCCGGGTCGATGCCGCTGCTCCTGCTGCTGCCGTTGCTGATTCTCGCCATCGTCGCGCTCTGGGCGCTGCTGCTGCCGATTTCGCTGATCCAGCGCTACCGCTTCGGCAGGAAGCGCAGGCGCGTGCAGGGCTGGGTGGTTTCGACCAATGCCTGGCTGGTGCTGGTGTCGGTCGCGGCATTCTTCATCGGCGCATGGATGGCCTCGCGCTGGCTGGCGGAAGCTCCTTCCATGGCGGCCGCGGGTTTCGCCGCGGGTATCTCGCTCGGCATCATCAACCTGCTGGTCAGCCGCAGCGAGGTGGAAGACGGGCGCTTCCATGTCACCCCCAACGCCGTGCTGGTGCTGGCGCTGACGCTGCTGGTGGCCGGTCGGCTCCTACTGGGGTTCTGGCAGCTCTACGAACATGGATTCCAGTGGCACCCGATGGCACGCGAGGAAGCCTGGTTCCTGCGGCCCGGGAGCCTGTTCGCGCTCGGCGGGCTGCTGCTCGGCCACTATTTCGCCTGGTGCTGGGGACTGCGGGCCAAGTACCGGTGCGCGATGTCACGCGCCTGAGGCCGCATCGTCGGGCACAAAGAGGAACGGGCCCGAAGGCCCGTTCCGTGACGCACGGAGGCTGGATCAGAAGCGGGCGCCGACGCCCACGCCGACCGTCCACGGGTCGACGGTGGCCTCGCCGACCTTCTGGCCGGCGCGGGTCACGTCCGAATCGCCCTTCATGTAGCGGGCCTCGGCGCGGGTGAACCAGCGCTCGTTGATGTTGAAGTTGGCGCCGACGGTGCCCATCGCGCCCTTGGCGTGGGTCATGCCGAACGGCTGGCCGTTGGCGTCCTTCTCGTCCTTGAACTCGGCCTGGTAGTAGCCAAGGCCGACGTACGGGCGGATTGTCTGGCCACTCTGGCCGAAGTGGTACTGGCCGCTCAGCGCGTAGGGCTGCGCCTTGACGCTGCCGGCCACGCCCTGGCCGACGATCTTGTGCTCGGACTTGTCGGCGGCCCAGGCTTCCACCGCGATGTTGTCGGTGATGTGGTAGGCCGCGGACAGGCTGGCGGCGCTGCCGCCCTTCAGGCCCTGCTTGGGCGAGCCGCCGAAGGCATCGCTCTGGGGCTTGATCACGTTGTAGCCGGCCGCCACGGAAAAGCGCTTGTGACCGGTGGTGTCCGAATCCTGCGCGAAGGCGAGGGGGGCGGACAGGGCAAACGCACCGGCAATGGCAAGACTCAGGGTGCGGAATTTCATGGGGGATCTCCTCGTAATGTTTTATGTGCCCGGGGAGTGGGCATGCGCACCGTAGGCGGGCGGGGATGAACCGCACCCGCATCGCATGGATTGACTTTGGTGGCGGTTCAGGCCGGTCGTGGGCGCGTGAAATTTCAGCCGGATGAAAAACTCCAGAGGCTCACCATTCGCCGGCGTGTATTTGTTCGGGCGATGTTTCTGCGGCCACAATAGGGCCCCGACACCCGTGGAGCGGTCATGGCCGAACTCAAGGAAGCACGCGTCCCCGACATCGGCGGGCATGAGGACGTGCCGGTCATCGAGCTGCTGGTGAAGCCGGGCGACACCGTCGCGCTGGACCAGGGACTGATCACCCTGGAGTCGGACAAGGCCACGATGGAGGTGCCGGCGCCGTTCGCCGGCGTGGTCCGCGAACTCAAGGTCAAGCTGGGTGACACTCTGTCAGAAGGCAGCGTGGTCGCGCTGATCGAGCCTGCCGGGGAGTCCGCCGCCGCCGAGGCCCCGCGCGCCGAGCCCGTGGCCGCCTCCGCCACCCCATCGAGCGAAACCGGGGCGAAGGTGGAGCCGGTCGCCGTCGCCGCCGAGCCTGACGGCATAGCCAGGCAGTCGATCGAGGCGAGCGAAGCCGCGCCCGCGCTGGACGAGATGACTGCCCGCCGCTCCGCACGCGGGGAATCCGCGGACCTGGCCGATGCCGAACCCGGCCGCCCCGCCGTCCGCTTCGAGGCCGATGCGGTGCTTCCGGACAAGGTGCCCTACGCGAGTCCGGCGGTGCGCCTGTTCGCGCGCGAGCTGGGCGTGGACCTGGCGCAGGTGAAGGGCAGCGCCGACAAGGGCCGGATCACCCGCGAGGACGTGCAGGGCTTCGTCAAGAGCGCACTCGCCGGTGGCGGTGCGCCGGGTGTCGCCGGCACGGCGGGAGGTGGCCTCGACCTGCTGCCGTGGCCGAAGATTGATTTCTCGAAGTTCGGCGAAACCGAGCGCACGCCGCTCTCGCGTATCCAGAAGATTTCCGGCGCCAACCTCGCGCGCAACTGGGCGATGATTCCGCACGTCACCCAGTTCGACCGCGCCGACATCACCGGGCTGGAAGCGCTGCGCGTCGAATTGAACGACGAGAACGCCAAGGCGATCGCCGCCGGCAAGGCAGGCAAGGTGACCCTGCTGGCCTTCCTGATCAAGGCCTGCGTGGCGCTGCTGAAGAAGTACCCGACATTCAACGCCTCGCTTGATGGCGAGGAGCTGGTGCTGAAGCGCTATTACCACGTGGGTTTCGCCGCCGACACGCCCAACGGCCTGGTGGTGCCGGTGCTGCGCGATGCCGATCGCAAGGGCGTGATGGAGATCGCCCGGGAAATGGGCGAGCTAGCCGCCTTGGCACGCGAGGGCAAGCTCAAGCCCGACCAGATGCAGGGTGGCTGCTTCACCATTTCGTCGCTCGGCGGCATCGGTGGCACCGCGTTCACCCCGATCATCAACGCGCCGGAAGTGGCGATCCTCGGCGTGTCGAAGTCGGAGATGGCGCCGGTCTGGAACGGCAAGGAGTTCGAGGCGCGGCTGATGCTGCCGCTGTCGCTCTCCTACGACCACCGGGTGATCGATGGCGCCGCGGCCGCGCGCTTCACCGCGGACCTCGCCAAGGTGCTTGCCGACATGCGTCGCGTGCTGCTGTAAGCCCATGCGTCCGCAGCCGGACATCGGCGAACGGATCGAGCGCGCGGGCGACCAGGCCCGCGACGCGGCAGAGCAGGCCGGCGATCGCGCGATGAGCGGCCTGCAACCGCTGCTTGACATGCGCCTGGTCGAATTCGGCGGCAACGTGCTGACCGTCGGCGGGGTGATCGGCGCGGCACTGGCGGTGCTGGCGATGCTGCTGCTGTCGCGCCTGCTGCGCGGCGCGCTCAACCGCTTCGCCACGCGCAATCCACGGGCCAACCAGGCCGCGCTCTACACCGTCTCCCGCATCCTGCACTACCTCCTGCTGGTGCTTGGCGTGGTGCTGGCGCTGGAGGCGATCGGCATCCCGATCGGCAAGTTCACCATCTTCGCCGGCGCGCTCGGCGTGGGCTTGGGCTTCGGCCTGCAGCAGATCTTCAACAACTTCGTGTCCGGCCTGATCCTGCTGTTCGACCGCTCGCTCAAGGTGGGTGACTTCGTCCAGCTCGACGCCAACGTGCGCGGCGTGGTCAAGGCCATCAACATCCGCTCCACCCGCATCACCACCAACGACAACATCGACATCCTGGTTCCCAACTCGGAGTTCGTCAGCGGCCGCGTCACCAACTGGACCTACCGGTCGGTCAACCGGCGCATCCGGGTGCCATTCGGCGTGGCCTACGGCGTCGACAAGGAGTTGGTGAAGAAGGCGGCGCTGGAAGCGGCTGCGCGCGTGCCGTTCACCCTGAGCATGGAGGGCGAGAAGGCGCCGCAGGTCTGGCTGGTGGAGTTCGGCGAGAACGCGGTGCAGTTCATCCTTGCCGTCTGGCTGACCGAGGCGGCCGCACGCCGCAACGTGGCCGTACGGGCGGCCTACCTGTGGGAACTGGATACCGCGCTGAAGGAGAACGGCATCGAGGTGCCGTACCCGCAACGCGATCTGCACCTGCGCAGCGTGCTGGGGCTGCAGGGCGATGCGGCGCTGGCCGCGCTGCGTGGCGAGGACAGTCGTACCACGCCCGTGGAAGAGCCCGGCGCGGTGCAGTTGAGCGAGGAAGAGCGTGCGCGCCTGTCGCAGAACGATGCGCGTGCCGATGCCGAGCGCGAGATCCGCAATGACATCGCCGCTGAAGCGGCGCAGGACACCGAACGGAGCAGTGACGATGGCAACGAATGAAGTGAAGGTCCCGGATATCGGCGGCCATGGCGACGTGCCGGTGATCGAGGTGCTGGTCAAGGCCGGTGACACGGTGGCGAAGGATCAGGGGCTGGTCACGCTCGAATCGGACAAGGCGACGATGGAAGTGCCCTCCAGCGTGGCCGGCGTGGTTCGCGAGCTGCGGGTCAAGCTGGGCGACAAGCTCAACGAAGGCGACGTGGTCGCGGTGATCGAGGCCGACGCCGCAAGCGAGGCAGCCGCGGCGCCGGCGAAGGCATCCCCGGCTGCCACGCCGAAGCCCGAAACCGAAACGCCGCCAACGCCCGCGAAGAAAACCGAAGCGCCTGCCGCACCCGCGCCATCGTCCGAAACTGCACCGGGCAAGCACGCCTTCGACTGCGACGTCGTGGTGATCGGTGCCGGCCCCGGGGGGTACACCGCCGCGTTCCGCGCCGCGGATCTCGGGCTCGATACCGTGCTCGTCGAGCGCTACGACACCCTCGGCGGCGTCTGCCTCAACGTCGGCTGCATCCCGTCCAAGGCGCTGCTGCACGCCGCGGAGGTGATCGATGCGGCCGCCCACGCCAGCGACTTCGGCGTCAGCTTCGGCAAGCCGAAGATCGATATCGATGCATTGCGTGGGTACAAGGAAAAGGTGGTCGGCCAGCTCACCAAGGGCCTGGCCGGCATGGCCAAACAGCGCAAGGTGAGGGTGCTGCAGGGTACGGCGAAGTTCGCCTCGGCCAACTCGATTTTGGTCGAGGGCGTGGATGGCAACGCGCAGTCGCTCAGCTTCGCCCACGCGATCATCGCCGCCGGTTCTCAGGCGGTGAAGCTGCCGGGCTTCCCTTGGGAAGACCCGCGGATCATGGATTCGACCGATGCGCTCGAACTCGCGGAAGTGCCGAAGAAGCTGCTGGTGGTGGGTGGCGGCATTATCGGGCTGGAGATGGCCACGGTCTATCGCGGCCTCGGCAGCGAGGTGACGGTGGTCGAGCTCGCGCCGCAGCTGATCCCGGGCGCGGACGCGGATCTGGTCAAGCCGCTGGCTGCACGGCTGAAGGCGCAGGGCGTCGCCGTGCACCTCAAGACCCGGGTGACCGAGGCGAAGGCGGCCAAGAAGGGCATCGAGGTCGTGTTCGAGGGCGACAGCCCGCCGGAAACGAAACTGTTCGACCGCGTGCTGGTGGCGGTCGGGCGCGCCGCGAACGGCGGCAAGCTCGATGCCGACAAGGCCGGCGTCAAGGTCGGCGAGCGCGGGCTGATCGCGGTCGATGCGCAGATGCGCACCAACGTGCCGCACATCTTCGCGATCGGCGACCTCATCGGCCAGCCGATGCTGGCGCACAAGGCGACGCACGAAGGCAAGCTGGCGGCGGAAGTGATCGCCGGCGAGAAGAAATCGTGGGTGGCGCGGGTGATCCCTTCGGTCGCCTATACCGATCCGGAGATCGCCTGGGTGGGCGTGACCGAGACCGAGGCCCGGGAGAAGGGGCTGAAGGTCGGCGTCGGCAAGTTCCCGTGGGCGGCGTCGGGCCGCGCCATCGGCCTGTCGCGCACCGAGGGCTTCACCAAGCTGGTGTTCGACGAGGCGACGCACCGCGTCATCGGCGGCGGGATCGTCGGCCCGCACGCCGGGGAACTGATCAGCGAGGTCGCGCTGGCGATCGAGATGGGCGCGGAGGCGGCCGACATCGGCCACACCATCCATCCGCACCCGACGCTGGGCGAATCGGTCGGGATGGCGGCCGAGGCCTACGAAGGCACCATCACCGACCTGTACCTGCCGAAGAAGAAGTAGCCGCGGCGCGTCCCGTCAGCTGAACCGCGGCCGACCTTGCCGCGGCATTTTCACGCCTGCTATACTTTCAAGGCTAAATCCGGGCGGTTTGCGGCCCGGGAGCATCGCTGCAGGAAAGCCCGTGTTCGATCCAGTCGCCCGATCCAAGCGGATGGTGAGGCAGGCCGCCCTGCGGCAGGTGTTGGTGGTGGCGTTGGCCGCCGTGGCTGCCGGTCTGCTGGCGCCGCAGGGCCTGCGCTTCGGCCTGGGTGTCGCCCTTGGCGGCATCGCGGTCGTGCTGGGCAACCTGCTGGCTTCGCGGATCGCGCTGGCCGACGGAGTTGCCCCCGCCAACGTCGTGCTGGTGCGCTGGTTCGCAGGCATCGTCATCCGCTGGGGTGTTTTCCTGGCGGTGATGGTCGGCGCGGTCGCGGTCTGGAAGCTGCCGCCGCTGGCCCTGCTGCTCGGCGTGCTGGCGGCCCTCGCGGCCTACGTGGTGTCCGTGTCGTTGCAAACTGCCAGGAATTCCAACCCGTGATGGCTCCGAAAGAAGGCGGCGAACTGACGCCGACCGAATACATCCAGCACCACCTTCAGAACCTCACCGCGAGCTTCGGCCAGGGCGATTTCATGACCCTGCACGTCGACACCTTCGTGACCGCGGTGCTGATGGGCCTGCTGATGGTGTTCCTGTTCTGGCTGGCGGTGCGCAAGCCGACCGCGGGCGTGCCCGGCAAGTGGCAGACGTTCGTGGAGATCTGCTTGGAGTTCGTACACAACCAGGTCAAGGACACCTACCACGGCAAGTCCAGGATGGTGACGCCGATCGCCATCACCATCTTCTTCTGGATCCTCCTGATGAACCTCATCAAGATGATCCCGGCCGACTTCATCGCCAAGCCGCTCGAGCTCGTCGGCATCAACTACTGGAAGCCGGTCCCGACCGCCGACGTCAACGCGACCCTCGGCATGTCGATCAGCGTGTTCTTCCTGATGCTGTTCTTCGCCCTGCGCGCGAAGGGCATCGGCGGCTTCACCAAGGAATTCCTGACCGCCCCGTTCGGCAAGTGGATGATGCCGTTCAACCTCA